>JANXNO010000181.1 GCA_025354075.1 Burkholderiales bacterium
AACGCTTGGGTCAATCCGCTCGCCATCAAGGACGGCAAGGACGAGCGCCAGATGCAGGGCTTCTGGCAGCAGCCGCACGACGCACAATGGGGCTACACCGTGCCCAATCTGCTCGCCGAATACGCGATGCGCAATACCCACGTCCCGGTCGGCCCGTGGCGCGGCGTAAACACCAATCAGAACGGTGTGTACTCCGAGTGCTTCATGGACGAATGCGCCAAAGCCGCAGGCAAAGACCCGCTCGAATTCCGTCGCGCGCTACTGAAAAATCATCCTAAACATTTGGCGGTGTTGAACGCTGCCGCTGCGAAATTCGACTGGAACAAACCGCTCGCACCGGGCCGCCATAAAGGCATCGCGCAGTTTATGGGCTACGCGAGTTACTCCGCCGCCGCAGCCGAGGTCAGCGTGAGCCCGAAAGGGGAAATCAAGGTGCATCGCATGGCCTTCGCCCTCAACAGCGGCCACGTCGTCAACCCTGATCAGGTCGCGGCCCAAATCGAAGGCTCCGTCGCGTTCGCTCTAAGCGCGATGTTCTACGGCGAAGTCACGGTAGAAAACGGTCGCATGAAGGAGCTCAATTTCGACACGTATCGCCTGCTCAAGCTCGCCGAAATGCCGAAGGTAGAGACTGTGCTGGTGCCGACGTTTGACTTCTGGGGCGGCGTGGGCGAACCCACGATTTGCGTGGTCGGACCAGCGGTTTTGAATGCCGTGTTTGCAGCAACCGGAAAGCCGATTCGTAATTTGCCGCTTAAGAATGAGGGGTATACGTTTACTTGAAAGGGTTATCGGTTGATGTGAGTAGCGCGCAAATGCTATTGGCCGAAGTGGGTTCGCGTGATGAACGTTCTAGGGACGTCAAGCAGCTAACGGGGTGATTGTGACTATTTCGATAATGACCTCCTGCGGTAAGTGAGCCAAGGCTGGAACTACTAAGATCACCTCGTCATCGTCCGGAACACTCGGTACACAGAATTGGGAGACTACGAACTCGGTAATTCCGTGGTGTGACAGGATCGCTCGATCAATCTTAAACACATAACCGCCCGCTCTGCCGCTTCTACCTCGTGTGTAGAAAATCGCGCGATCCAAGTAAGGAGTCGTGGATATGCCGGACGTTGGAAAACCTTCTTGGTGTAGCTGATGTCGGATCACAGCGTTGGTTGAGGTCGAATCCCAAGTCGCGCCACTATCCCACTTAAAGCTAGGCGCTTCCCAGTGCAACGTATAAGCAAATGGTCCTTGGATCTTCGGTGTCAACACGCCGCCGTTGGCATCGTGGAATGCTTTCGATGCGCCTCGATATAGGAACTGGGAGCCCATAATCGCCTACCGTGTTCCGTCGAAGCGCCGCACAGTTACTGCCAATTGAGATTCAACTTTCGTTGCGACGCCGCGCAATCTCGCAGATAAAGATTGATCAGGCTTTGATAGGGGATGCCGACACCCTCAGAGATTGTCTTAAAGTACGTGATCGACTCTTCATCCAGTCGAATGGTTATCTGCTTCTTGAGCTGCGAAGCGTAGGGATTCTTACGTGATTTCGAGAAGTCATATTCTTTGCGCATGCGACACCTTTATGGATAAGCCTTTGACTCGCGCGTTGACGCCTTACGAGCAGAAACGATGCGGATGATGTTGCCTTCACCTCGATAGCAATGGCAGACAAGGAGCAGCCGAAGTGAATTGCTCAGACCGAGAAGAACGAATCGCTCTTCATCATCTGAATGATCGGGATCGTCAATTAAACGAGCGCGATCATCGAGGAAGACTGACCGCGCTTCTTCAAAAGAAACGCCATGCTTCTTAAGATTGGCGGCTGCCTTCCGATCATCCCATTCAAATCGAAGTGAACTCATTGCGCAATTTTAACTACAACGTAGTGCGGTAGGTCGGAAAAGCGAAGCGCCTTGCGACAATCGGGATTCTGCCAGTTCACACAAGCGTAGGAAGGCGCTTCGATTTTCCGAGCTACGCTTTCGCTAGTACAAATTGTTCGTTTGTATTCGTATACCCGACCAAAACCATCGCAGCTCAGCCTCGGCACCTAAAATCGCATGCAACATGCAACCTCTCTCATCCGCCGCGCAGGACAGGCGCGCCGGAATCGCTCTCGCCGCTGCACTTGCGATCATCGTGATCTGGGGCGTCAACTTCACCGTCCAGAAGTACGTCTACTCCGCCACCGGGCCGGGTGGATTTTTGTTTGCGCGTTATCTGATCATGCCGGCGTGTGCGGTGGCTTTGCTGTTTCGCACTTACGGCACGAAGTGGCCACGCGTGTCGCGCAGCGATTGGTGGACGTTGGCGCGGCTTGGCATTGCCGGGCACTCTTTGCATGTAAGCATGGTGACCTTCGGCATTCACTGGTCGACCGCGTTTTCAAGCTCGTTGATCCTTGCCTGCGGGCCGATTTTTACGCTGCTGATCTTGCGGCTGATGGGTGTTGAACATCTCAAGCGTGCGCAGGTGACTGGCGTGGCGATTGCGTTCGCCGGGGTTCTCGTTTTTCTCTCGGACAAATTGCTGGCGAGCAACTGGACGGCATCTGGCGGCGACCTGTTTCTGCTGGTCGCAGCGAGCTTCTTTTCGTATTACACGGTGGCTGCGAAACCGATGATTGAGCGCCTTGGCGGCGTGGTGACGATGACGTACGCAGTGTTGATCGGTAGCATTCCAGTAGTACTGTTTTCGATGCCCGCCGGGCTCGCTGTGAACTGGGCGGAGGTACCGCTCACCGTATGGATTGCGATGATCTGGGGCGTGACGGTGTCGGCGTTCATGGGCTGGCTTGTGTGGGGCTGGGTGAACAGCGTGCGCGGTGTGGCGCGCACGGCACCGCTCATGTACCTGATGCCGCCCGTCGCGGGCCTTGTGGCATGGGCGTTCGCGGGCGAGCACTACACGACGATCAAGCTCGTCGGCGCGGCGGTGACGCTGGGTGGCGTGGCGATTGCGCAGTTTGCAGGCGCACCTGCGTCGCGTGAGGCGGGGCCGGTGATCGACTGACGCCCCGACGCATCTGGTAGGTCTCATCTGGGCATTGCGCGATCCAGCGATCAAAAAGGCGCGCGAACTGTGCAAATTTTTGGGTGTGCCGGGAGAGTGTGTCGAGGGTGTGCATCCCGGCATCGCGATTAACGAATGACTGACGTTCAACGGCCAGGCTATTTGCTGACCGGTATCGGCCCCACGTCCACGTACTCCCATGTGTCATGCGAAATCGGGTGCTTCTTGAAACCCATCAACCAGGGTTGTTCCAGCGTGTACTGAATGTCGTTCCACGGCGCGATCCACGGCGCGTAATACTTCACGATGTCTTCCATTTGCGTGATGAGTTGCGCGCGCGCCGGGCTGTTTGGCATTGAGCGGATCTTGTCGTAGCGGTCGTCGAATTCCTTGAACTGAAAGCGCGCATAGTTTTCGCCGCCCGGTTTGGCGTTGCCACTGATCAGCGACTGAAGGAAATTCTCCGCGTCCGGGTAGTCCGCGTTCCAGCCTTCGAGTGTCATTTTGCCTTTGCCTTCTCGGGCGGCTTTGCGCATGTCGGGCGTTTTCATGGTCTCAATCGCGAGCTTGATGCCGATGCCGTCCATCGATTTTTTCCACAGCTCCGCGAGTTGGCGTTGCAGCAGTGAAGTGCGAGCAACGTACGGGACGACGAGGGGCGAACCGTCGGGCATTTCGCGATAGCCGTCGCCATCGCGATCCTTGTAGCCAAAGCGATCCAGCAGTGCGCGAGCCAGCTCGGGATCGTATTGATGCGAACGCCCGCGCTGCGCTTGATGGCCCACCACATTGGGTGGTGTGACGCCGTTGGCGGGCACTGCGTCGCCACGATAGATCACGCGAATCTGCTCATCCAGTGGGAAGCCCATCGATATGGCACGGCGCAGGGCGATCTTGTCGGGGGTATAGCCGCCAACGGTCGGGTCAGTCATGTTGAACATGGTGTACCAGACGTTCGGCGTTTGTCGCTTCTCAAGGCGGATTCCCTTGCTTGCGAACTCGGGCTTCAGAGTGTCGCCGTCTTTGGCAACGTTGGTCATTGATGCTGGCAGTTGCGTCAGATAATCGTGCTGGCCGGAGATAAACGACAGCCACTGCGCCTGGCCTTCTTCGATGGTGTAAATCTCCACGCGACCCACTGCGGGCACGGGCTTGCCGGTCATGGCTTTAATCGCTGCCTGATCTTCAGGTGCGCTGGACGTCCAGTCCCATACGTCTTTGCGATAGTTGGGGTTAGCGACGAGCACCGTGGTGCTGCCGCGTTTGTACTCGTCACGCTTCAGCTGAAAGGGCCCGGTGCCGACTGGATGGCTGCCGATATCGAGTCCGTACATGTCGACCACCTCGCGCGCAGCCGCACCGGTGCTGGGCATGGCGAGAATGTAGGTAAAGTTGTAGTCGGTCGCAGTGAGTTTGATGCGCAACGTGTAACGATCCACAACCTCAAGCCCCGGTAGCGGCGTGTCGTAGTCAAACTTGCCCGACGCGACGGCGGCAGCGCGGGCTTCATCGCCACCGATCAACTTGCCTTCAATCAAAAATTGCCAGGGCGATTTGACCTTCGGGTCGAGCAGGCGTTTGATCGAATACGCGTAGTCGGCAGCCGTCAATTCGCGCTGTTTGCCGTTGAACGCGGCGTCGTCAGCGAAGAAAATTCCCGGCTTGATTTTGCACAGAAACGTTGCGCCGTTGTCGCTGACTACCGGCAATGCCTCCAGCGTGCGCGGTACCAGTTTGACAGGGCGCGCAAGGTAGTGATAGCGCAGCATTGGCTCAATGATGCGCTCGCCAATGCTCTGCGAAATCTCGTCCGACGCGAAGGCGTTGTCGTAGCTCGTCTCAGCCGTGCTGAACGAGAGACGCAGGGTCTTGCCAGGATCAGCGCTGTGGACGGGTGCTGACAGCAGCGCGGCATACGTGGCACCGATTGCCGCGAACCGCAGCAGAACGTTTGAAAACTTCATCATCATGGCAAAAAAACTTTTGGCGTTGTGCTCGCAGTCTATTTGAATGTGCATATCGGGAGCCGTGGAGGCTCATAGTGGAAGCGATTCCATCGCGACTGGTGCGTTGCACGGGTACGTCGCGATGGAATCGCTCCCACAGTCAAGCGGCATCACTCCACGTGCGTTTGAAAGAAAATCACGGACATGAGCCCCATCGTCTCGCAAACACTCTCCACCGCGCAAACCTTTGTCGAAGTGGCGGCCACGGCTGCGTTTGCACTGTCCGGCGTGATCGAGGCCGCACGCAAACGGCTGGACGCGGTGGGCGTGACGGTGGTGGCCTGCCTCGCTGCGTTCGGTGGCGGCACGCTGCGTGACATCCTGCTCGACCGGCGACCGTTCTTTTGGGTGGCGCATACGTGGTACGTGTGGGCGGTGCTCGCGTTGTGCGTGGGTGCGATGCTGACGCTGCGCTCAAAGCACTTCAAGGTCACCGAGCGCGCGATGTTGTGGCCCGACGCGCTGGGGCTTGGCCTGTTCGCAGCCAGCGGCGCGCAAATCGCGATGGACGCGCAGATGCCGTCGCTGATCGCGGTGGTGATGGGTGTGGTGACCGCTGTGTTCGGCGGCGTGCTGCGTGACGTCGTTTGCAACGAGATCCCGTCCGCGTTTCGCGATCATCGGCCTTATGCGGTGTGCGCGTTTGCGGGCGGCTGGGCGGTGGTTGGAGTGGACTTGTTGGGCGCGTCGCCCACGGTTGCGGTGATGACCGGCGCGTTGGTCGCCACGCTGTCAAGGCTGCTCGCAATTCGCTTTGACTGGCGGCTGCCTGCGTGGCGATCCGAATAACAATTCAGGCATCAGCTTTTACGTAAAAGCGTTCATTAATAAAGGCGCAGGCCAACAATAGTTAATAAGTCGACTTTAAGCGATTTGATGGCTTAAGCCCATATGGAATGGGCGATTCAATGGCGAGCTATAACGCCATGCTTGTCCTGAAGACGACGTTACGCCGCGATGAATTTCGCTACCGCATTGACAACTGACTGCGGTTGATCACGATGCGGCGAATGACCGCAATTTTCGAGTTTGATGAGCTGCGCGTGCAGCACCGCGTGGGTAATGCCGTCGATTTGCGCCATCGTTCCGTATTCGTCGTTCACGCCCTGAATGGCGAGCAATGGGCAGGTGATTAGTGGCAACAACGCCTCGATATTCCACTGGCGAAATCGCGGGTTGAGCCAAATGTCGTTCCATCCCCAGAATGCGGAATCCGCATCGTTGTGATAGCGGGCGAGCTTTGATCTCAGATCGGTTTGCAGGTAGGTTTCTCGGGTTTGCGCGATGCTTGTGACGGAGATGTCTTCAACAAAAATGTGCGGTGCAGCGACGATGACGCCCCCTACGCTTTGCGGGAAAAGTGCAGCATGAATCAGCGCAATTGAGCCACCGTCGCTGTGGCCGAACAGCCATGGTTTATGGCGCGAGGCATCGACGCCGACCGCTTCGAGCATCGCTGGCAATACGTCGCGCGCCTGTACGTGCATGAAGTCCACTCCCCACGTTTCGTTATGGGGGCGCGGGGTTGATTTGCCGTAACCAGGGCGCGAATAAACGAGGCCGCGTGCGCCGATGGCGTCGCAAAGCCTGGCGGGAAAGTCTCGCCACATGGCGACTGAACCGAGGCCTTCGTGCAGGAAGACGATCAGCGGTGCGTTAGCGTCGGCACTGCCGATGAACGTGTATTCGATGGCGAGTTCGCGACCATCTACGCTGAGCTGGACGATTGAAGTCATGGGGTCTCGTAGGATGGGTACCCGGTGCCCACAGTTACTGCGCGAAATGGAAGGATTCGTTTGCCAACGGTTGGTGGGCACGGGTGCCCACCCTACGTGGGAGCATCCGACTACTCACGATCACTCCGCGACTTCTCCAAATCACGCAACTTGAAGCGTTGAATCTTCCCCGTCGCGGTCTTCGGTAACTCTGCGACAAACTCGAGTTGCCGGGGATATTTGTAAGGCGCAAGTTTGCTCTTCACAAATGACTTCAATTCTTCGATCAGCGCGTCGTTGCCGAGCTTCGCGTCCTTCAAAACGACGAAGGCTTTTGCCCGAGTCAATCCGTTGCCATCATCCACGCCAATTACCGCCGATTCGAGCACCAGCGGATGCTCCATCAACGTCGATTCCACTTCGAACGGCGATACATATTGCCCGCTCACTTTCAGCATGTCGTCGCTGCGTCCCGCGTAGATGTAGTAGCCGTCGGCGTCGCGGCAATATTTGTCGCCGCTCTTGGTCCATGCGCCACGAAATGTTTCGTGGGTCTTCGCGCGATTGCCCCAGTACATGAGCGCTGACGTTGGCCCGTTAATGTAGAGATCGCCGACCTCGTCGCTGCCCGTGAGCACTGCGCCGTTTTCGTCGCGCAGCTCCACCGTGTAACCGGGCACGGCTTGCCCCGTCGTGCCGTAGCGCACCTCGCCGGGTCGGTTCGACAGGAAGATATGCAGCATCTCGGTTGAGCCAATACCATCAATGATTTCCGCGCCGAAACGGGCCGTAAATTTTTCGCCAATCTCTCGTGGCAAAGCTTCGCCTGCGGAGGAGCACAGCCGCAACGCTACCTCTTCCCGGGTTGGCAGGTTGGGCGAGGCAAGCATGCCCGCGTAGCCCGTCGGTGCGCCGAAAAATACGGTGGGTCGCCGCTCGGTAAATCGCTTGAAACAGGCGTCCGGCGTGGGGCGCTCCGCCATCAGAACTGTCGTCGCGCCCACCGAGAGCGGGAACGAGAGCGCGTTGCCGAGCCCGTAAGCAAAGAACAGCTTTGCAGCCGAGAAGCAGACATCCGACTCGGTCAATCCGAGGACGGGTTCTGCGTAGAGTGCAGCCGTCCAATAGAGATTTCCGTGGCTGTGTACGGTGCCTTTCGGACGGCCCGTGGAGCCGGATGAATACAGCCAGAAACCGGGTTCGTCCGCCGCGGTGTCGGCGGGGCTCGGGGCGGGTTTCGCGCCCGAAATCCAGGTGTCGAAATCAATCGCGATGAACATAGGATCGGCAGCCACTTCCTTGCCACGCGACACGATGACCTGCTTCACTTCATGCGCGCCTTTCGCCATCGCGGCCTGCAAGGTCGGAAACAAGGCGGCAGAAACGATAGCGACTTGTGCGCGACTGTGCGTGAGCATGTAGGCGTAGTCGTCGGCGGTGAGCAAAGTATTGATGGCGACTGGCGTGACGCCGGCGTAGAGCGCGCCGAGAAAGGCGACTGGCCAGTCGTTGCAATCCTGCATCAGCAGCAGCACACGCTCTTCGCGGCGCACGCCCAGCGCGGTCAGCGCGGAGGCGCAGCGTCTCACCCGGTCTTCAAGGGCGGCATAGCTCAACGAGCGCTGATCGTCGATATACGCGGCTTTGTCGCCACGCCCGCCGTTAAGTGCAATTAGGTGTTGCGCGAAGTTGAATCGCTCGGGCGGGGCGGCGGGAACACGGGTAAGGTTCATTGCGGTGTCCTTGCGTAATTCACGCGGAAGGAGGTTGAATTCAAGCGATGTTTACGCGAAAATGCTGGATAACGCATTTTCAGAATACGCAATATAATGCATTTATGCTGAGTTACGTCATTTTTTGCATCATTTTGCGCCGTTGCGCCGCGATCCATGCGCCGCGCTGAGCCAGAGATTGCCGCGACCGACAAACGCGATCCATTCCTCGTCGGTTTAGGCGAACGTGTGCGAACGCTGCGTGCACGTAAGGGTCTGACGCGGCGCGATCTGGCGCTGGCTTCCGACGTGTCCGAGCGGCATCTGGCGAGTCTGGAAGGCGGGGTTGGTAACGCTTCGGTGCTAATCCTGCGGCAAGTTGCCAGTGCGCTTGATAGCCAGCTCGCGGAACTGCTCGGGGACGAAACCACCGCCTCGCCAGAATGGCTGTTAATCCGCGATTTGTTACGTCATCGCACCGACGACGATCTGCGTCGGGGGCGTGTGGCGCTGTCGGAAATTTATGGCGAAGCGGGCAGCCAGTCGGCTCGTTCTCGACACATCGCCTTGATTGGCTTACGGGGCGCGGGCAAATCATCGCTTGGCCTGCGGCTCGCCGAGACGCTGGATGTGGCTTTCGTTGAGCTCAATCGCGAGATTGAGCGGGTGTCAGGATGTGGTCTCGCAGAGATTCACAATCTGCTAGGCCCCAACGCCTATCGCCGCTATGAGCGCCGCGCGCTGGAAGAGACTTTGCAGCTCTACCCCGATGCCGTGATCGCGACGCCGGGCGGCATCGTGTCGGATGCGTCAACGTTTAATTTGCTGCTGTCCAATTGCTTTACGGTCTGGCTCAAGGCGTCACCTGAGGAGCACATGAATCGGGTGATCGCGCAGGGCGATTTGCGACCGATGGCGGCGACGGGCAGTAGCGAGGCGATGGATGATTTGAAGCGAATCCTCGCTGGGCGCGCGGCGTTTTATGGCAAGGCTGATGCGTCGATTGAAACGTCGGGAAAATCGGCGGACGAGTGTTTTGCGATGGTCCTCGCGACGATTCGAAGTGAAACTGCCAGAGTGCGAAATACGCAATAAAATGCATATTACGCTTGACGCGATTCAAAAACTGCACAATAATGCGGTTCATTGAAGTTTACTTTTAGCCGAGGACACCCTGATGACCGCATCCGCCACTCTGGGCGTTGACCTGCCCGACGCCGCTTGCGCCGCCGTCGCTGCAGCGCCGACGAAGATTGACTATCGCACCGAACCGTTCCGCTATCACCATTGGTCGCTGGCATTCGACGGTGCGATTGCAACTCTTTCGATGAATGTCGATGAAAACGCGGGACTCAAACCGGGCTACAAGTTGAAGCTCAATAGTTATGACCTCGGCGTCGATATCGAGCTGCACGACGCAATCAATCGCATCCGTTTTGAACATCCAGAAGTGCGCACGGTCGTGATGACCAGTGCGCGGGATCGCATTTTTTGCTCGGGTGCAAACATCTTCATGCTTGGCGTTTCCAGCCACGGCTGGAAGGTGAATTTCTGCAAATTCACCAACGAAACAAGGAACGGTCTGGAGGATTCCAGCAAATATTCGGGGCTCAAGTTTTTGGCAGCGGTTAACGGGGCGTGTGCAGGTGGTGGTTATGAGCTGGCGCTGGCGTGCGATGAGATTTTGTTGATTGATGATCGCTCGTCGTCGGTGTCGTTGCCCGAGGTGCCCTTGCTAGGCGTGCTGCCGGGTACCGGTGGCTTGACGCGGGTGACGGACAAGCGCCATGTCCGCCATGATCTGGCTGACATTTTTTGCACAACCACAGAAGGTGTGCGCGGACAAAAAGCGAAGGATTGGCGTCTGGTGGACGACATCGCGAAGCCTGCGGTGTTTGCACAACGCGTTCGTGATCGCGCGCTGCAACTGGCTGCCTCTAGTGATCGTCCTGCCGACGGCAAGGGCGTGACGCTGACTCGCGTCGAGCGCACGGATGAGCCAAACGCGTTGCGCTATGCCCACGTCACGGTTGAGATTGATCGCGCCAAACGAAATGCAACTTTCACCGTGAAAGCACCGAGCGGCGAGCAGCCCGATACGGTTGAGGGGATTGAAGCGGCAGGCGTCAACTGGTGGCCAATCGCGATGGCGCGTGAGCTCGATGACGCGATCCTTTCCATGCGCACCAACGAGCTTGATATCGGCACATGGATTCTGAAAACCGAAGGCGACGCAGCGGCAGTGTTGGCGAGCGACGCAACGCTCATGAAGCACAAGGATCACTGGCTCGTTCGTGAAACGATTGGTCTGATTCGTCGTACTTTCTCGCGCATCGATGTGTCGTCGCGCAGCCTGTTTGCACTGATCGAATCGGGCTCGTGCTTTGTCGGCAGTTTCCTCGAACTCGCGCTGGCTTGCGACCGCACTTACATACTGGCGCTGCCAGACGACGCAGACAAAGCGCCGACAATCACGGTGTCGGATGTCAACTTTGGCCTGTTTCCGATGGCAACCGGGCAATCGCGGCTGGCGCGTCGTTTTTACGAAGAAGTGCCTGCCGTTGAAGCGGTACGCGCAAAGGCAGGCACCGCGCTCGATGCGGATGCTGCGCTCGCGTTGGGGCTCGTGACCTCGGCACCGGACGACATCGACTGGACCGATGAAGTCCGCATCGCGCTGGAAGAACGCGCAGCCATGTCGCCCGATGCGTTGACCGGCATGGAAGCCAACCTGCGTTTCGCCGGCAAGGAGACGATGGAAACGCGCATCTTCGGCCGCCTGACCGCGTGGCAGAAGATGCGCGTCTCCATCGTCTCCTTGCCGGCGAAGCGCAGGTTGGCCTCCATGCCAGTGAGCGCGTCGGGCGACATGCTGGCGCGCTCTTCGAGTGCGATGCGCACTTCGTCGGGCCAGTCGATGTCGTCGGGCGCCGAGGTGACGAGGCCGAGCGCGAGGGCCTCGTCGGCGTCGAGCGATTCGCCGATCCTGGCCTGCACCGCGCCGATCTCGTCGGCATCGCCGTAGAAGCGACGCTGCAGCCGCGTCTCG
>JANXNO010000287.1 GCA_025354075.1 Burkholderiales bacterium
CTTGTTGATGTAATCCTTCACCGCGAGCACCAGCGCGGCGTAGACGTCGGCGGCGGTGGACGGCAGCGTGTTGTAGCGAACGGGACGTGGCGCAGTTCCCTCAAACTCTACGATCGCCGTCGCCTCAACAAATCCCGGCAAACGCTGCGTGACTTCGCCCTTGCCGTTCATCACGAACGACTGCCCATCGTAAACAATTTCGTCCTGCCCGCCTACCAGATTGCAGAAGATCATCGGCAAGCCCTGCTCTTGCGCGCGCTCGCGACACGCCGCTTCACGCGCAGCGAGATGCTCGGAGTCGTAAGGCGAGCCATTGATCACAGCCAGCACTTGCGCGCCCGCCTCACGCGCGAGCGCCGCCGCACGCGACAGCCACACGTCTTCGCAGATCAGCAAGCCGATACGAACTCCGCCTGCCTCAAACACCGTCGCAGCGTTGCCGTGCCCGAAGTAGCGCTTGTCGTCAAACACCGAGTAGTTCGGCAAATCCATCTTGCGATAAATCGCCTCGACCTTGCCGCCGCGCAACACCGCAGCGGTGTTGTAAAGACCTGTCTCATCGCGCCACGGCGTGCCAACGATGGCCGCTAGTTTGGGCGGGAGCTTTGCCGCAAGCGCTTCGACCTCGGCTTTGCACGCGGCGATAAACGCGGGCCGCAGTAGCAGGTCTTCCGGCTGGTAGGAGCAGATTGACAGCTCAGGCGTGAGCATAAGGTCTGCGTTGACGGCAGCAGCCGACTCTGCGGCAGCAAGGATTTTGGCGGCGTTGCCTTTAAGGTCGCCGACAAGGAGATTGAGTTGGGCTATGACTGCTTTCATGGCGTGAATTGTAGGGTGGGCAACTTGTTGCCCACGCGTCAACATCGTCACACCACAGCTGCCGTCATCCTCGGCGCAGCCTGGGATCCAGAAAGGTGCCACGAACAACAATGGTTCACTACGGCACCATGCTGGATTCCCGCGTCTGCGACACGAGAATGACGCCAGAAAAGTAGTTGCTCGACCGATACGGCACAATCTCACCATGCAAATCGAAGTTGTTGATTCGCTTGCGACCGTCCCGGCGCAAGAATGGGACTCGCTGGTGACCACCGCCAGTGGCAATGTTTTCCTCACCCACGCCTACCTGCATTCCTTGCAGACGACCGGCTGTGTCGGCGGCCGAACAGGCTGGATGCCGCGCCACCTGCTGGCGCGAGACGATACGCAAACACTCATCGGCGCGATGCCGCTGTATTTGAAGACGCATTCGTATGGCGAATATGTGTTTGATTGGGCGTGGGCGGATGCGTATCGCCGTGCGGGCGGCGAGTATTACCCGAAGCTGCTGGCTGCCGTGCCGTTTACGCCCTGCACTGGGCCGCGCGTGCTGGCGGCGGATGATGAAACGCGCCTCGCGTTGATGCAGGGCGCGATGGCGTTCGCACAGCAGAGTGGTGTGTCGAGCCTGCACGTTTTATTTCCGCCGGAACGTGAAGCGTGGTTCTGGCAAAAAGCGGGGCTGATGCTGCGTCAGGGCGTGCAGTTTCATTGGGAAAATCAGAGTTTCACAAGCTTCGATGCGATGCTCGCGACCATGACCCACGACAAGCGCAAACGCATCAAGCAGGATCGTCGTTATGTGGCTGAAGCCGGGCTGACCTGGCGCGTTTCACGCGGTGCGGAAATCACTGAAGCCGACTGGCAGTTTTTCTATCGCTGCTATGACGGAACGTATCGGGCGCATATGTCGACGCCTTATTTGTCACCGGAATTTTTCGCGCATTTTGGTAAAGACTGCGGCGATGCGGCAGTGATGTTTATTGGCGAGCGCGATGGTTCGCCTTTGTGTGCGTCGCTTTGTGTTGCGAGTGGTGAGAGCGTGTTTGGCCGCTACTGGGGCACACTGGCGCCGGTGAAATCGCTGCACTTTGAGGCCTGCTATTACCAGCCGATAGCGTGGTGCATCGAGCATGGTTTCAAGCGGTTTGAAGGCGGCGCGCAAGGCGCGCACAAGCTCGCGCGTGGCTTGTTGCCGACTGCGACGCATTCGGCGCACTGGTTGGCTGACCCGAGGTTTTCTGATGCGGTGAATGACTTTCTGGCGCGGGAGACGGTGGGCGTGGCGCACACGCTGGAGGAGTTGGGTGA
>JANXNO010000308.1 GCA_025354075.1 Burkholderiales bacterium
CCTTTTTTGACGCGCGTTACGCCTGCGCCAACCTCGTCGACTTCGCCCGACACTTCATGACCCAGGCACAGCGGCTGTTTCAGCGAAAAGTCGCCAATCCGTCCCTTGCCGTAATACGACAAATCACTGCCACAAATGCCACCAGCACCAAAGCGAATCTTCACCTGTCCGGGACCGACCGCCGGATCTTCGCCGCGTTCCAGGCGTAGGTCTTTTGCGCCGTAAAGCATTGCCATCAACATCGTGGTTTCCTGATTTTTCGATTGTGTGGGTTATAGAGCGTAACTGTAGCGGCCCTTTGTGCGGAGTTCGAAATACGGGTGTGTTTGAGCTTCGCGACGTCTCGACCACCCTCATGAACCTGCGCACTCAAAAGCGGCACAGACTCGTCGTTATCACTCAACAACTTTTCTATGGAAGCCTTTATTTACCTAGGCTAAGCGCAATAAAAATCAATTCTCGATAAACACAAAAATAGCGCAGTTGGCCCAATTTAAATAACAGTTTCATAGAAAAGCTGTTGACTTGGTTGTTGCGCTCAAACGATACTCGGCGGCTGCTTGATTCGATGGCGATTGGTGGAGTCTCCGCCGCGTTTGCATTGCCGCAAACTTATCACTGTGGGGTAACAAACATGCTTCTCCTGCCATTGGCTTCACGTATCCGGCGAATCGCCGCAGTTTTAGTGGTGGCGATGGCGGGGGTGCAATGCGTCGCGGCATCAACCGAACGAGCGCTTCAGGTCACGCATGTTCGAGCCAACACGCTTCAGTTCGGCGCTTCATACGACTTGCACGGCAACGCTCAAAAACGCTTGCCCAACCGGCGAGCGCTGAGTCTGGCTAGCGGCGACGTTGACGGCGACGGTTTTCCTGATTTGGTGAGCGCCTATTCGACCGATGGCGGCGGTGTCATTACGTTGCATCGAGGCAATCCCGAGGCGTGGGCTCCTTCGACGCCTGAGTCGCTCGCACTGGTTGCTGCAGGCAGTTTCCCCGCTGGATTTGAGAGCGTTGCGACCGAGTTTGCGCTGCCCGTTGCGCCGGATTTCATGGTGAGCGGCGACTTCAACGGCGACGGTCGGGCGGACATTGTGTTTGCCCAGCGCGGTGATCGCAACGTTTACTTTTTGGCGGGGCAGCGCACTGGTTTTGCCGCCCCGATGCAGATCAAACTGGAGGGCGGCGTCGACGCACTCGCCTCCGGTCGCATCGATTCGCGTGATGGGTTTCCGAAGCTTGTCGCTGCCGTGTCGAACGCACAGGGCGCGAGCTTACTCACGTTCGCGGACGGCATGAATTCACCCGCAACACGGCGTGCCATCGACGCACCCGTTGAGGCGTTGGCGATTGGCAAACTCAGTGCAGATTCGACCGGTGACATCGTCATGCTGAGCGCGGGACGGGTTCATATCTTGCATGGCACGGACGCTCTTGCTGCGAGTGCCGCCGTGGCACCGTTGGAGACGCTTGCAACGAATTTTTTAGTTCGCTCGTTCACGCTCGGGGAGTTCATTTGGGATCGCACTGGGGCGACCAAAATTGCGCTGCTCGCAGACGATGGTGCGATTCATGTTGCCGCGCGCGCGGATATCGACACGCGTCCGTTCACCGTCGACGAGGTACGCGCCAAACGGCGCGAACAACATTCGGGTTTTAATGCTGCGTCAAAACGCAGCAAGGCGGCGACGTCAGCGTGGCAGTTTGTTCGGGTCGCGGAAAGTCGCGCAGACCTGTCCGGCGCGGGCGCAGCTCCCACACTGCTGCGGGCGCGATTGTCGAATCTTGCCGCCGATGACATTTTGGTGGTCGATGCGCTGAAGCAAACCGTTGACATCTTGAGTGACGACAGCAGCGGTCGCAAGCGCTACAACGTCAGCGCCAGCGTGAGTGCCAGCCAAGCGCCGGTGGCTGCGCTGTCGCTGCAAACCAGCGCATTTGTGTTGCCGAGTCTGGTCGTGCTGGGTCAGGGGGCGGCAGGCCCGAGCGTCGCCCCACCCGTCCCGTTGGCGGTGTTTACGGTGAACACAACGGTCGACGCGGCGGGCGCGTCGTGCGGCGGCAGTTGTAGCTTGCGTCAAGCCATCAGCGCGGCCAACGCAGCGGGTGGTGCGAACACGATCAATGTGCCTGCCGGTACATACACGCTGACGATTGGCAACGCCGGTGGCCTCAACGAGGACAACAACGCGACCGGGGATCTCGACATCAACAATGCCTTGACGCTCGTGGGCGCGGGCGCAGCCACCACCATCATTCAGGCGGGCACGACCGCAACCAATGGCATCGACAAAGTAATCGCCGTCAATCCGATTTGCGTGAGCCCAATGAACATCTCGATTTCCGGCGTGACGATACGCTTTGGGCGCAATACGCAACCCACTTCTGCTCCTGATTTTAGTTACACCGGCGGCGGCATCGACGTTTGCAATACGGGCAGCGGCGGTTTTACGATGACCAACGTGGTGGTGGATTCAAACACCAACACCTTGGGTTACGGCGGCGGCGTGAATTTCGATACGTTAGCTGCGAACGGCACGTACACCATCATCGGCAGCACCATCAGCGGCAACAAAACCCTCTCGACATTGGGTAACAATACCGGTGGTGGCATCAACCTCTTTGCTGATGCCCACAACGTCAACATCACCAACTCAACCATTAGCGGCAATACCGCTGCGGGGGAGGGCGGCGGTGTATTCGCCCGTCACACAAATGGTGGTGCGATCACAATGTCCGGCACGACGATTTCGGGCAACACGGCGGCGAGTCGCGGCGGTGGCATTTCAAACTCCAACTTGGGATCGTCATCGCTCGCCATACTGAACGATTCGGCTATCCTGAACAACGTTTCACAAGGCACGATAGGACTTGAATCGCGCGGCGGCGGCATATTCATTTTTACTGGGACCGCTGCCAATACCACCACGCTGACGGAGGTCACCATCAGCGGCAATCAGGCCAGTACAGGCACGTCTCAATGGGGCGGCGGTGTTGCGGCAATCGTCGGCACGGTTAACGCAACGTTCAATCGTATTGCGGGTAACACGGCAGGGACGGGCAGCGGCATTCACAACAACGGCGCAACGGTGAACGCGGGCAACAACTGGTGGGGCTGCAACGCCGGGCCGGGCAGCGCGCCCTGCGACCGATCGATCAACGCCAGCGGCACGCTCACCACTACACCGCAACTGACGATGCGACACAGCGCATCGCCCAGCACTATCGTGGTCGGTCAAACCAGCACCTTAACCGCGGACTTTCTGCAAAACTCAGCATCTGCCGCAGTGGCGGTAGGCAATCTCGATGCCATGATCGGCACGCCCATTGCGTTCAACACGCCGGTTCGCGGCACGCTCTCCGCTGCGCAGACCAGCATCCAAGCCGCTGGCAACGCAACGGCTACGTTTACCGGCACCAGTGTTGGCGCAGGCAGCGCGAGCAGCGTCGTCGATTCGCAAACGATTGCTGCGGCCATCACCATCAATCAGGCGAGCACGACCACTACGATCACCAGCGATTTGCCCGATCCTTCAAATGTGAACGCGGCGATCACCGTTAACTACACCGTGTTGGTGAATGCGCCCGGTGCGGGCACGCCGACCGGCAATGTGGTCGTCACCGTGAGCGGAGGTGCCGAGACCTGCACAGGCACGGTCGCTGCGGGCACCTGCTCAATCACGCTCACCAGCACAGGCGCGCGCACGCTCACGGCCACTTACGCGGGGGATACGAACTTCACGGGCAGCAGCGATACTGAACCCCACACGGTGAACGCGTTACCCACGCTCAGCATCAACGACGTATCGGTCGTTGAAGGCAACGCGGGCACCACAACGATGACGTTTACTGTCACGCGCACTGGAACCACCGCATCGACCGTCACGTTCAACTACGCAACCGCTGACGGCACCGCAACCGCACCGAGCGACTATGTCGCCGCGTCAGGAACCGGCACCATCCCGAGTGGTGGCACGAGCGCCACCACTACGATCAACGTCACGATTAATGGTGACACACTCGTTGAAGGCAATGAAACGCTCTTCGTAAACCTGTCCGCGCCCACCAACGCCACCATCGCCGACGCGCAGGGCATGGGCACCATCACCAACGATGATGTGGCGGTGTCCATCACCACCCTCACGCTCCCCAACCCGAGCACCGGCGTTGCGTACAGCCAAACGGTCGCCGCGACTGGTGGCAGCGGCGCGTACACCTTTTCGGTCGCCCCAGGCACGCTGCCCGCCGGCATTGTGCTGGCGTCGGGCGGCACGCTATCGGGCACGACCAACCAGGTCGGCACCTTCAACATCACCATCACCGCAACTGATGGCAACAGCCAAGCCGGATCTCACCCGTACACCCTGACAGTGGCCGCGCCCACCTTGACGCTGACGCCGCCAGCCGGTGCGTTAACAGCCACCTTTGGCAGCGCGTATAGCCAAACCTTCGCCGCAGGCGGCAGCGCCGGGCCGTTCAGCTACGTGCTTACCGGCGCGCTCCCCAGCGGGCTGAATTTCACGGGCGGAACATTGTCCGGCACAACCACCGCAGTGGGCGCTTATCCGATCAGTGTGGCCGCGACTGACTTGGTGATCACCGGCACCGGTGCGCCGTTCGCAGTGACTCGCAATTACACCTTGACCGTGAACGCCACTGCCCCCGGCGCACCCACCATCGGCACCGCCACCGCCGGTAATGCGCAAGCGAGCATCGCCTTCACCTCCCCTCTATCCAATGGCGGCAGCGCGATCATTAGCTTCGCAGTGACGTGTAATCCTGGCGGCATCACGGCGACCGGGCCCACCTCGCCGATCACCGTCATGGGACTGACCAACGGCACCACCTATAGCTGCTCGGTGGTGGCCACTAACGGTGTCGGCCCCGGCACCGCGTCGGCCACCGTAGCGGTGACGCCGGTGTCCCCGATCTGTGCGGTGGGCACGTGGTCGGTCTCTGGCGTGGCACCCTGCACGCCTGCTGCACCGGGCTATTTTGTAGCCACCGCAGGGGCAATGATGCAGACCGCCTGCGTGCCGGGAACCTACCAAGCCGCAAGCGGGCAGGTCGCCTGCGTGCAAGCGCAAGCCGGGTTCTACGCCACCGGGCCTGCGGCCATTGCGCAAACGCCGTGCGCATTGGGCAGCACTTCTGCGGCGGGTGCTGCGGTCTGTACGCGACTGCCGCTGCTCAACATTGACGACAGCGACGCGCCGGATATTTACAGCCCAAACACCGACGGCACGCTGTTGTTGCGCTACCTGTTTGGCCTGCGTGGCACTGCTTTAACCGCAGGCTCACTGGGCACCAACGCGCGCCGCAACGCAGGGCAAATCGGCTTCCATATCGAAACATACATCACGCTGTTTGATGTGGATGGGGATGGGCAAACGCGCGCGCTAACCGACGGCGTGATGATTTTGCGCCGCATGCTCGGGCTCTCAGGCAGTGCGCTCACGGCGGGCGCGAAAAATTCCTTGCTCAGTGATAGCGCAGTGCGTGATGCTATTGATGCGCTGAAACCCTAGCGGCCATAGCGCACAGGGGGCGCGTTAGCATGATCGTTTGATTACTCTGGAGGCTGCCATGCACGCATTGTTTGATCTATCGGGAAAACGCGCACTCATCACTGGCTCCTCACAGGGCATCGGCCTAGCGCTAGCACATGCGTTGGCCAGCTCCGGCGCGCACGTGATCATCAATGGCCGCGACGCGGCTAAATGCGAGCGCGCCGCAGCGCAGATTGCGGCGACGGGGGCGGTGGCCTCGGTGCGCACGTTTGATGTGACCGATCACGCCAACACGCAGGCGCATATCGATGCGATTGAACGTGACATCGGCGCGATTGATATTTTGGTGAACAACACCGGCATTCAAATTCGCAATGCGTTTGTCGATTTTCCGCTCGCGGATTTTCAGCGCTTGATGGACACCAACGTCACCAGTGCGTTTGCCGTGAGTCAGGCCGTGGTGCGGCACATGGCAACCCGAGGGCGCGGCAAGATCGTGAACGTGTGCTCAGTAAACGCCGAGCTCGGTCGCGCCAGTATCGTGCCCTACACGACCACCAAAGGCGCGCTCAAAATGTTGACCAAGGGTATGAGCGTGGAGCTCGCCAAGCTTGGTATTCAGGTCAACGGCTTGGGGCCGGGCTACTTTGACACCGAACTCACGCAGGCGCTGGTGCAAAACGCAGAATTCACCGGTTGGCTCAAACAGCGCACGCCAGCGGGCCGCTGGGGCAACGTGGGCGAACTCAAAGGCGCGATCATCTTCCTCGCGGCACCGGCGTCTGATTTTGTGAACGGGCACATTCTGTATGTGGATGGCGGGATGACGGCTGGCGTTTAGTTTTTCGTAGAAGCGGCTCTGCCGCGACCACATTGCCGCAGAGCCGCCGGGTCGCGGCAGAGCCGCTCCTACAGTCCGTCTGGCTTCCCCCGCTCAATCTGAGCAATTCGCCCTCGCCACGCATCCGGAATCGCCACCGATTTCTTGGCGTGACTATCAACGTAAACGTAGATCAGTTCACCGTCAATCAGGTGCTCATCACCGCGAAAGATCGCTATCGCGATGGTCATGCTGCTGCGGCCAAGCTTTGCACAGCGCACGCCGATGTCCAGTTCATCGTCAAAACCCGCCGAGCCGTGATATTCGAGTTGCGCTTTGCGTACGAAAAGCTCTTTGCCTTCCTTTTGCTGCCCGAGCGGATCGCGCAGCCCGGTTGCGCGCCAGTATTCGGTGAACGCAACGTCGAAATAGAGCAGGTAATTGCCGTTGAAAACAACGCGTTGTAAATCCACCTCGGCCCAGCGCACGCGCAGTCGATGGAAGAAAGTGAAATCGGATTTTTGAGTCATGATGTGATGCTAGCCACGCCGAGCAAAACGCGTTGTCCGGCTGGTCAATTTGCATTGCAGCTTTCTGTTGAAAGCCTTATTTAATATGGGCTTAGTGCTATAAAAGGTAGCTTATCGACAATTGGAAAAAACATGGTTATGCCCATATTAAATAAGCAATTAGCAATAAAGCTGATGAAGAATTCGAAGGCGAAATGGAGCGCACCGAAGCACCGTTGACGTTCTCACAGTCGCGGCGATCTGATCGATTTCATGCAGACAAAACGCCCGGAAACGGGTAAATTTCGGTTGTTGCAAAAAAGGTCAACAAAATTGACCTATTTACCCAATTTCGCCAAGCGGCCAACCCGCGACGCCACCCAAAAATCAAGGAGTGCCCCATGTCCCAAGAACCCCTCGCCACCACGTCGCTGCCGGAGGCCGTTCAACAGGCCATTGCGAGCGTCGCCCTTGATGACCGCTTCACGCTGCCCTCGGGGCGCATGTACATGAACGGGTCGCATGCGTTGCTACGGCTCATGATGCTGCAGCGGCAAATCGACCAACAGGCGGGTTTGAACACGGGTGGATTTCTGTCGGGCTATCGCGGATCTCCACTCGGCGCGATTGACCAGAACGCGTGGAAGGCAAAAAAGCATCTCGCCAAATCACACATCACCTTCGTCCCCGGCGTCAACGAAGAGCTCGCAGCGACGTCGGTGTGGGGCACGCAGCAACTGAATTTGTACCCGCAAGCGAAGTACGACGGCGTGTTCGCCATGTGGTACGGAAAAGGCCCTGGCGTGGATCGCTGTGGTGACGTGTTCAAGCATGCGAACCACGCGGGCACCAGCAAACACGGCGGCGTGTTGCTGATCGCGGGTGATGATCACGGCGCGAAGTCATCCACGCTGCCGCATCAGTCCGACCACGAATTCATCAGCGCCGTGATCCCGGTTTTGTATCCAGCGGGCGTGCAGGAATATCTCGATCTCGGCGTGCATGGTTACGCCATGAGCCGCTACTCGGGCTGCTACGTCGGCATGAAGGCGGTGACCGATACCGTGGAGTCGACAGCGAGCGTAATCGTCGATCCCGACCGCATCAAGCCGATTATCCCGACCGATTTTCCGTTACCCGAAGGCGGTGTGAACATCCGCTGGCCACACACGCCGCTTGAGCAGGAAAAGCTCATGCACGATTACAAAATTTACATGGCGATTCACTACGCGCGAGTGAACAAGTTAAACCACATC
>JANXNO010000327.1 GCA_025354075.1 Burkholderiales bacterium
CACGCGACGAGCTGCAAGCGCTGCAACTGAAGCGCATGCAATGGAGCGTGGCGCACGCCTACAACAATGTCCCACACTACAAGAAATCATTCGACGCCCAAGGCGTTCACCGGACCGACCTGAAGCATCTCGAGGACCTCGCTAAATTTCCTTTCACCCTAAAAACAGACCTTCGCGACAACTACCCGTTCGGCCTGTTCGCCGTACCGCGTGAGCAAGTCGCACGCATCCATGCATCGAGCGGCACGACGGGCAAAGCCACCGTCGTCGGCTACACCAAAAACGACATCGACACGTGGGCCGATTGTGTCGCGCGTAGCATCCGCGCGGCGGGCGGCTGCCCTGGCGACATGGTGCATATCGCCTATGGCTACGGCCTGTTCACCGGCGGGCTCGGCGCTCATTACGGTGCGGAGCGACTTGGGTGTACGGTGATCCCGATGAGCGGCGGTCAGTCTGAGAAACAGGTGCAACTGATCACCGATTTCAAGCCCGACATCATCATGGTCACGCCGAGCTACTGCCTCGCGCTGGCGGAAGAATTCGTCAAGCAGGGCCTCGATCCCGCTGCATCTTCACTTGCGATTGGCGTCTTCGGCGCAGAGCCATGGACCAACGCGATGCGCGCCGACATCGAGCGCCGCATGGGCATTGACGCGGTGGACATTTACGGCCTGTCGGAGGTCATGGGACCGGGCGTCGCCAGCGAATGCATCGAGACCAAAGACGGCCCGGTGATCTGGGAAGACCACTTCTATCCCGAAATCATCGACCCGGTCACGGGTGCCGTGTTGCCCGACGGCAGCGAGGGCGAACTCGTGTTCACGAGCCTCACCAAAGAGGCGATGCCCGTTATCCGCTACCGCACGCGCGACCTCACCAAACTGTTGCCCCCGACCGCGCGCAGCATGCGCCGCATGGCCAAAATCACCGGTCGCTCAGACGATATGATGATCATCCGCGGCGTCAACGTCTTCCCCACGCAAATCGAAGAACTCATCCTGCGCCAGCCCGATCTGGCGCCACATTACGTCTGCGTCATCACCCGCCCCCAACACCTCGACGAGCTTGAAGTGCGCGTGGAAATGTCACTGCGCTTTGTGCATGCGGGCGCTGATGCGCATCACGCCGTCACGCGACAACTGACGGCGGACATCAAGAATTTGATTGGTGTGTCGGCGAATGTTGAATTGACGTTGCCGGGAACGATTGAGCGGAGCTTGGGTAAGGCTAAGCGGGTTATTGATAAGCGCCGAACCTAGCTCCCGTGCTGTCGCCGAGCCCCTGACGGGTAGTCGAAAGGCGTCGCAATCAACGCTACATGCTGCTTCATTCGGATGTCGCAACCGTGTATAAACGGTCAATTTTTGAAACACTCCAACGCACGTACGCCTCGAAAACCATCGGTCACATGCAACATGGTCTCTTTAGTCATTTCCGTTTCGACAGCACCACAATTCATCGCTAAAGCGGACGCAGGCCCGACAGTACGCTGGCATGTTGAACCTGTACGATTTCCGTTGAGTACTTAGAGGACGG
>JANXNO010000328.1 GCA_025354075.1 Burkholderiales bacterium
ACGGAGGTTTTATGAAGCGCGTCACTGGCATAGGCGGCATCTACTACAAAGCCAAAGACGCCCCAGCGCTGCAGGCTTTGTAGAAACGGCGCCTCGGAATCGAAGCCCAGGAGTGGGCGGCACGGCATTCACCTGGACCGACGGTGACAGCAAACCGAAAGTCGGTACCTGCTGGCCAATAAGATGATCGCCACGCGTTCTCAAGCGCTGCCCCACCACCGTTAGCAGACGTTATTGCGCCTTTCCTCGCCACAGATGACGTAGCCGCATTCACGCGGAGCACGCCTCCAGCGCTTCACTACTATGGAACTATCGTTCCACTGATGCCGTTTGCACCGCCGCCTGCACCGCCACTGCCAGGCGTACCAAGAACGAAGCTCGGGCTATTGAGGATGGTGACGGTGCTTATGCCGCCGCGAAAGACGCCGATCGATGGCCCGCCTGCTGCGCCACCACCGGCTCCGCCCGCGCCACCATTGCCGCCCGTGCCGCCATTGCCGCCCGTTCCGATCTCTGCTGGGCATGCGGACGCACCGAGGCCGGCCGCGCCACCCTGCCCCACGGTGCCGCCAAGGCCGCCGTCGCCACCTTTGCCACCGTTACCGGTGGTGAGTACACCTGCGTTTACGGTGGCCGTTGCGTTGAACAGGTACACGGCGAACGAGCCACCACCATAAGTGCCCCCAAGCCCCCCTGCCGAGCCACCGCCTCCGCCTCCGGCACCGCCTCCGCCATTGCCACCGCCGGCGTTACAGAATGATGGAAAACTACAGAATTGACTGCCGCCGCCGCCACCACCACCACCGCCATTGCCCGGCGCGCCAACGCCGCCGGTCGATCCATTTGCGCCACTCCACACGGCGGCATTCGCCAAGGTACTCATTCCTCCCACACCGGGCGCGCCGCTAGCACCGGGACTGCTATTAATACCGGTACCTCCAGATGACCCGGGGTTGCCGCGGCCACCGCCGGCCCCACCTGGGGTGCCGCCCGTACCAACATAACCCGATTGGCCCGAGGACGTCCCATCTTCTGGCCCACCGTTACCACCTTGCCCCCCGTACCTTAATGGCGTACCCGCTCCGCCCGCTCCACCAAATCCTTGACCAGCATCACAGGTACCTGCACTGCCGTTGTTCCCCGCAGCGGCATTGGCGCCGGGTGCGCCAGCCGCGCCAGCACTGCCCTGCACGCCACTTGGCACTGTGACGGCAACCGAAACCAGCGTGATGTCAGCACCATTGATTGCACGCACGCCGTACACGCTGCTGCCGGGTGTGGGACTGGAGAGGCTAGTCACGCTCAGTAACTGCATGCTCACACCCGTGACTCCATCTGCAAGCACACCCTGAGGCGAACCCCGGATTTGTGTAGCGTTGACTAACGCGGCTGAGCGTTGCCAGTTGTTGTTATAGGCGCCGTACAGACTAACGCCTGTTTTCATCTGCAATCCGCTGCCTGCCCCCTCGCTGTAGACGCCGGATGCGATCAGTACGTGTTTACGAGTGGCGTCGGCAAATGCACTATCGACGCCTTTTTGTACGGTGAGAAACGGCGCACCAATGGTGCCGGGGTTGGCATCTGATCCAAGTTTGCTGACGAAGAAGGACGTGGCGATATCGCCATCGATTCCGTCGCAATTCGCATCAATAAGATCGGTATCCGGCACGTCCACCGACGCGGTGCAACCGGGTGCAACTTGAGTGAAAACTGCCGATACGGTATTCGCTGCTGTCATCGCAACAGTGCACGAACCCGTACCCGTGCACGCACCGCCCCATCCCGCGAAAAACGACCCGGCGGCCGGCGCAGCGGTGAAACTTACCGATGCACCGGCAATGTAATTTTGTGTGCAATCTGAACCGCAAGCGATGCCAGGCGAATTGCTGCCGCTGGTGATAGTGCCCGTTCCTGCGCCGGATTTGCTCGCAGCCAGCAAGTAACTGGGAGGAAAGGTAGCGCAAAGGCCGCCAATTTTTGCTTCTATATCGATGTCCGATTGGCGTGTCGCGCCAATGCCGAATACCGGCCCTGCGGTCAACGCGGAGCCGCGGAGGCCAAAAAGGTAACGCAAAATCAGAACGCCGTCAGTGGCTGCGTCAGCCTGACCGTTACCGTCGATATCAAGTGCAGGCCTCACGTTCAGAAGGTAATCGCCAATATCCTGCGTGGATATTCTCAGCGCCGATGATGTGGAGGTAGCACTCGTTGAAGCTGCTGTGGGTAACCCCAGCATGTAACGCATCAACAGCAGACCGTCGGTCAGCGCGCCGCAACTGTTGCTGCCATCAATATCAAGCGTGGGTGCGCCAACGATGGCTGGTGCAAAGGTTGCAATTGCCGTCGCATCACCGTTGACAATAAAGCTGCACGCCGTATCGTTGGAACAGGGGCCGAGCCACCCCATGAATCGCTGCCCAGATCCCGGCGTTGCGGTGAGTGTGAGCGCCGTACCGTTAGCAAGGCTTGCGCCGCAAACGGCACCGCAGTTGATGGATCCCGCACTGCTGGTGATCACACCGGACCCGGTTCCGGCGGGAACCACGGTAATCGTCGCGGCAGAGGCGACACTGACGGCCATCAGCCACATCAACCCTGAACAAGTCTTTCCGATGAATAACTTCAAAGCGTGCATCTATAGCCCCCGGCGACACATTTCTGATGTGCCATTATCGACGCGGCGGGAAGCCACAGCAAGAATATTCCGAAACAATGTCTCATTATTCGCGCGCTGCGCAAGCGGCGAGACCATGCGCCGGGCGATCTACCCTTTCCAGGTGAACGGAAATTTGAACTGCTTCACGAATCCGTCGGGCACATAGTCACCGAGCACGCCGTACTTTTCCGGCCACAGTTGATCGCTTTTCACCGCGGTGCCAAAGATGTAATCAAGAAACGCAAAATGCGCGGCGTAGTTTCGATCCAGCGCGGCTTGATCCTGACTGTGATGCCAGTGATGGAAGTTTGGCGTGACGATGATGTAGCGCAGCGGGCCGAGGCGCACGCTGACGTTGGCGTGATTGAACACGGCCTGAAAGCCCACGATCAGGATGTAGGCATCGATCACTTCTTTGGAAAATCCGAGCACGAAAATCGGGGCTAGCACCAAGGTGCGCGTGATCAGCAATTCGAGAATGTGCTGTCGCGAGCCGGCGAGCCAGTCCATGCTTTTTGCGCTGTGATGCACGGCGTGCAAGCGCCACAGAATCGGCACCTCGTGATACGCACGGTGCGTCCAATACTGCACAAAATCGGCGACCAGCACGATCAGCAGCACGCCGACCCAGAACGGCAAGCCTTGCACCCAGCCACGAATACCGTCGTTACCTGCCCAGCCGAAGAATTTGTGAACCATCAAGTTGGTCGCCAGTAACACGAAGCCGACGATCATGTGGTTCACGATGAAGTGATGAAAATCAGTCTGCCACTCAGGGCGAAAAACGGGCTGGTCTTTGCGGTGCTTGAAGAGTTTTTCGATGAAAATAAAAATCAGCGATGAGCCGAGCAGATCGAGAATGAACCAGTCGAGACCGATGTACGGCGTGTTGTCGGCGAAATCGTTCACCGGC
>JANXNO010000331.1 GCA_025354075.1 Burkholderiales bacterium
TCGCTAATTTCGTACTCATCTCTGAAAACTCCTGAATTTCGCTAGCCTACGCCAGCTTCGTTTAACTCAGTGTTTCCACCTTAACCCGTTGTCTAAATTTGTGGGGCCACTTCTGTTGAACGCGCGTTGACTGCCCGCAAGATGACGGTTGCTGTGAAGGCAACGGTTGAGCGCAATAGCAACGATGTTTCCGCAGCAGTGGCCACCATGCTTGCCGCCAAACCCGAGGCGATCATCATGGTCAGCACCTACGGTTCATGCGCTGAATTCATCAAGCAGACCAAGGCGAAGGGCCTATTGTCCCGCTACGCCAATGTGTCGTTTGTCGGCACCAAATCGCTGGCAAAGGCGCTCGGCCCAATAGGCAGCGGCGTAATGATTTCGCAGGTGGTGCCGTCGCCCACGACCGAAAAATATCCGTGGGTAGTCGAATATCAACGCATGATCAAAGCCAAAGGCGGAGAACTGTCGTACACCAGTCTTGAAGGATTCATCGCAGCCCGCATCATGGTGGAAGCGCTGAAACGCGGCGGGGATGCGTCGCGTGAGGCGTTGATCCGGTCGCTGGAGAGCATGAAGGACATAAGCCTTGGCGGCTTCCCGGTATTTTTTGCGCCAGATAACCATAGTGCGTCAAAATTCGTGGAACTCACCGTGCTGGATCGTAATGGGCAGGTGCGATATTGATATTTTTCGAAAGTAGTTTTTTGTCGTGATCGTGTACAACCTCGCCTGCGAACATCTGCATCTTTTTGAGGGCTGGTTCGGCTCTCCCGCCGACTTTGAAAACCAGCGCGATCGCGGCTTAGTCGAATGCCCGGTTTGCGGATCGAACGCCGTGGAACGCAAGCTGCATGCGCCTCGCATCAACATGGGCGCGCAGCAGAGTGCAGCCAGCGTTGCCAAAGAGGCGAGCGAATCGAAGGAAAGCACAGCGCTAACGGCACCTGCTGAAAGGACGCCAGCGACGACGGATTCCGGCCCCGAAATAGACTTCGGCAAACTACGCGAAGCGATGGCAAGGTTCGCTGAAAACGTGCGCGAAAACACCGAGTACGTCGGCGAAAAATTCGCCGAAGAAGCCCGCGCCATGCATTACGGCGAAAAGCCGCACAAAGGCATTCGTGGCCGCGCTGACCGCGAAACCGCTCAGGAATTGCGCGAAGAGGGCATCACCTTCCAGTCGCTGCCGTTTCCGGTGGATTTTCCGAACGCGCATTGAACCTACGTGCCAGCGAGGCAGCGCGCTATAATTTTGGTTCACTAGAGACATAGCTCAGTTGGTTAGAGCACCACCTTGACATGGTGGGGGTCGTTGGTTCGAGTCCAATCGTGCCTACCAAAAGATCAAAAGCGGCAAACCATTCTTGGTTTGCCGCTTTTTTATTTTGTATGCTTCACGATTTGAAATTGGGTGACAAAACCTTCATTAA
>JANXNO010000343.1 GCA_025354075.1 Burkholderiales bacterium
TTTCGTGGAACAGTTCGCGCTTTTCCGGTACCAGTGTGATGCCAAGTCGCACCAGCGCTTCGGTGTCGCGACCATCAATGCGCTCGCCCGCAAAGCGAATCGCGCCGTGCGAAGGCAGCAGCCCCATGATCGCGCCGAGCAGCGTGGTTTTGCCTGCGCCATTCGGGCCGATGACCGTCGCGATTTTCCCGGTTGGCACTGCGAGCGAAACGCCGCGCACCGCTTCAACCTGGCCATACGCAACGTGCAAGTCAGAGACTTCGAGCAAGGTCTGGCTCATTTCATGCCCCCAGATACGCTTCACGTACCGCAGGGTCAGCCTGCACAACCTCGGGCAATCCCTGCGCCAATTTCTGCCCAAAATTCAGCACCACAAGGCGATCCACGAGACCCATCACAAAATCCATATCGTGCTCAACCAACAGAACCGTCACGCCCTCGCCTTTTAGCGTTTTGATCAGCGCGGCGAGTTGCTGCTTTTCAGCGAAACGTAAGCCTGCAGCGGGTTCATCAAGCAACAACAAAATCGGATCAGACGCCAGCGCACGGGCAATCTCCACCACACGCTGTTTGCCCAGCGGCAGACTGCTCGCGGCATCGTGCGCATGCTCGGCCAAGCCCACGCGCTCCAGCTGGCGCATGGCCTCGGCCAACGCAGCGGCTTCGTCAACCTTATTCAGGCGCAAGGCGGAGGCGATGATGCCTTTGCTGCCGCGCAGATACGCGCCGAGCGCGACGTTCTCCACGACAGTCATCGTAGCGACGAGTTTGACGTGCTGAAACGTGCGCGCCAATCCGAGTTTTGAGATGGCACTGGCAGGCTGGCCGATCAGTTCTTGGCCCATGAACTTGATCGAACCGGAGGTCGCCTCCAACGCGCCGGAAATCAAATTAAAGCAGGTGCTTTTGCCAGCGCCATTCGGGCCGATGAGTCCGACGACTTCGCGTGCGTTCACGTTAAAGGTCACATCAGACACCGCGACCAGACCGCCGAAGGTTTTGCGCGCCTCCTCCACGGTGAGGACGGGCTCATCAGCCGGCGGCATCGCGCGGTGCTGCAAGCGATCCCCAGCATCGGGCAACGCCCGTTTCGCGACAGGCACGAAGCGCTGCAAGAACGGCATCAAACCGTCGCGTGCATATTGCAGGATCAGCACCAGCAGTATGCCAAATACGATGATTTCAAATTGCCCGGCTTCGCCGATAATCTTCGGCAGCAAGTCCTGTAGCCACGTCTTCAGCAGCGTGACGAACGTCGCCCCGAGCACCGCCCCCCACACGCTCACCGCACCGCCGATCACGGCCATGAACAGGTATTCAATGCCCTGGTTGATGCCAAACGGTGTTGGGTTCACGAAGCGCTGCAAATGCGCATACAGCCAGCCAGACAGGCAAGCCAGGACGGCAGCGATGACGAACACCGCCGTCTTGGTACGTCCCGGATGCACGCCGAATGCCTCCACCATCGTGGTGCCCTGCTTGAGCGCGCGAATGGCGCGACCGGGCCGCGAATCGAGCAGATTGGCCACCGCCCAAAGTGCTGCGAGCACCACAATCCAGATGAAATAGTAGAAGTGGTCCTCCTTCTCGAGCGAGAAACCGAATAGCGATACCGGGGGAATGCCTGTGATGCCGGTGAAACCGCCAAACTGCTCAATAGTGCCCATCAAAAAGTACAGCGACATGCCCCAGGCAATGGTCGCCAACGGAAGGTAATGTCCGCCCATCGACAGCGTAATGAGGCCAAGCAGATACCCGACCGTCAACGTAATGGCAAGCGCGACGATCAGCGTGAGCCAGGGCGACCAGCCGTACTGCGTGGTGTGCACGGCGGTCGTGTACGCGCCGAGGCCAACGAACGCGGCTTGCCCAAAGCTAGTCTGCCCCGCGACACCCGTGAGCAGCACGAGGCCCAGCGCAACGAGGCTGTAAAGACCGATGTAGTTGAGCAGAGTAACGTAAAACGCGGGCGCGATAGTGGGCGCAAGTGCGATGATCGCGACCACGGCGAGCACCAGTATTTTCGTGACCGGGAGCGCCTTCACGTCACTCTTCCTCGTGATGCGTGGTCGTCAGCGACCGCCACAACAGCACCGGGATGATCAATGTGAAAACGATCACTTCTTTGTACGCGCTAGCCCAGAACGAAGAGAACGATTCAACAAGGCCGACAAAGATCGCGCCGCCTGCCGCAATTGGATAGCTCGCGAGTCCGCCGACAATCGCGCCGACGAACCCCTTCAGTCCGATCAAAAATCCGGAGTCGTAATAAATCGTCGCAATCGGCCCGATCAGCAGCCCCGATACAGCACCAATCGCTGCCGACAACGTAATACTCAGGCTGCCGGCAAAGTTGGGGCTGATGCCAACCAGTCGCGCGCCAGTTCGGTTGGCCGCTGTCGCACGCAACGCCTTGCCAAATAAAGTGAACTTGAAGAACACGGCCATCGCAATCACAAGGAAAATCGTGAACGCGTAGACGAGCAAACTTTGCCCGGAAATGCTCACCGAACCCAACGTGAACGACGCACTGGTGAAGGCCGTGGTGCGCACGCCCTCTGCGCCGAAAAAGAGCAATCCCAAACCAGTCAACACGAAATGCACAGCGACAGACACGATCAACAATGTCAAGACAGTCGCATTGGCAATTGGCTGAAAAGCAAGTCGATAAACGGCTGGCCCCATGGCGGTAACGGCAGCAATTGTCGTGAGCACCTGGATCGAAAACGCCATCTGGGCAGAGGCTACGCCCCACACCAGCAACGCGGCAAGCGCCGACGGCAAACTCGTTCCTGCAATAGACCGGAGCATGCGCTTCGGCTCACGCCAACGGCTCAGCACATCGGCAAACGCAGCAACGGCGGCTAGCGCGAGCAACAACCACACGGTGCCAGGCAACTTGTTTTGCTCGAATGCAGCGAGGGTCAGGGCGGAGAAAGCGACGAACTCCCCCTGCGGCACAAAAATCACCCGCGTGACCGCGAACACGAGCACTAGCGCCAGTGCGAGCAGGCAATAGATTGAGCCGTTAGTAAGGCCGTCCTGCGTAAGCAGCGCGGCGATGGTTGCATCCATCTTGGGGGTTAACTTTCGTCGAACTCGACAGCGATGATTACAAAAAAGCGGGCCGGGAATCGCCTCCCGCCCGCTTCATTCTGACTGGTAGTCGGCCGATTACTTCGTAATGAACCACTTGCCATCTTTAATAATCATCATCATACGGCCACGATTGTCCAAGCCATTGTGATCGCCCGGCGACATGGTGAACACGCCGTGAACGCCGACCACATCCTTGACGTTCTCCAGCGCATTGCGGAGCGCAACGCGGAACTCCTTAGTGCCGGGTTTGGCGGCCTTCAGTGCTTCCGGAACCGCCTTGTTCAACAGCGTGAACGCATCAAACGCATGACCACCGAACGTTGAGCGCGGGCCGAATTTGGCTTCATATGCCGTTACGTATTCCTTAGCCACTTTCTTGACCGGATTGCTGTCTGCCAACTGCTCGTAAACCAACATCGGACCTGCGGGCAGCAGCGCGCCGTTCGCGTCTTTGCCCATCACCCGCAAAAAGTCCGAGTTGGCGACGCCGTGTGTCTGGTAAATCTTGCCCTTGAAGCCACGCGCCACCAGTTCTTTGTGCGGTGTAGCCGCTGGCGTTCCGGACCCAGCGATCAGAATTGCCTGCGGGTTGGCGGCAACCAGCTTCAGCACCTGACCGGTAGTGCTCGCGTCGGTGCGGTTGTATCGCTCCTCGGTCGTAATCTTGATGCCAGCCGTCGCGGCCGAGCGGCGCATTTCCTGCAACCAGCCTTCGCCGTACGCATCGTTAAAGCCAATAAAACCAATGCTCGTTACGCCGTTGGCTTTCATGTGAACAGCAATCGCGTCCGCCATTAGAGAATCGCTCTGAGGCGTCTTGAACACCCAGCGCGCCTTAGGGTTGCTCTGGTCAACGATGCGGGCCGATCCACCCATCGAGATGTTGGGGGTTTCGCCATCGGCAACCACGTCAATAATTGCCAAGGAATTCGGTGTCGTCGTCGAGCCGACGATCACGTCGACCTTGTCTTCCGAGATCAGTTTTTTTGCATTGGTCACGGCTTTGGTGGTGTCTGACGCGTCGTCAAGCACGATGTAGGTAACCGTTTGACCCGCGATTGTTTTTGGCAACAATTCAAACGAATTTTTCTCGGGGATGCCAAGTGACGCCGCAGGCCCGGTGGCCGACACCGTGACACCCACTTTAATTTGGGCATGAACTGCGGATACGATAAACATTGCAGCAGTGGCCGCAGAAACGAGACGAAGAACCATGGAGCCTCCTTGTGATTTTTTGCCGCGTCCGAACCGTCACTTGATCCAAAAACGCGTCGATGTCAAAGTTTAACCGTCCCAAAAAACAAAACCGACCACTTGGTCGGTTTTATTTTCAAAACGAGGGTTTCTACTTTTTTAGACTGTCGCGAATTTCACGAAGCAGGATCACATCTTCAGACGTCGGAGCGGGCGCTGGCACCGGTTCGGCCTTTTTCATCTTGTTCATGGCTTTGACCATCAAAAAAATGATCCAGGCCAGAATGATGAAGTTAATCAGGACAGTGATGAAGTTGCCGTACGCAAATGTGGCGATGCCGGCTTTTTTTAAATCAGCAAGCGATGTGAGCCTGTTTGGGTTGTCTCCGAGGACAATCAACATGCTGGAGAAATCCAGCCCGCCAAATAACTTGCCAACTATCGGCATGATGAGGTCGCCAACAATCGAGTCGACAATCTTGCCAAACGCGCCGCCGATGATCACACCCACGGCAAGATCCATCACGTTGCCCTTGAGTGCAAAGGTCTTGAATTCGTCCATCATTGACATGGTTAATTTCCTTAACTAGAGTTTTATTAGCGCGCAGCTAAATGGCTGCGTCCCCAGTTTCCCCGGTTCGGAT
>JANXNO010000347.1 GCA_025354075.1 Burkholderiales bacterium
AGTCGAGACCGATGTACGGCGTGTTGTCGGCGAAATCGTTCACCGGCACTTTGTGGCCGCCCAACAACGCTGTCGCGGCGACCAGCAAAAACGCAAACGCGGAGAGCCAGCGCGAGCGGTTGAAGATGACGTTCACCAGACTGATGCCGCCGGCAATCACCAGCGCACCGAACATGATCTGTCGGATCACATCGACGTTGTAACTCTTGCGAAGTTGCGGCGTGGTTAGGTATTCGGGGAAGTGAAACGCCAGCACGCCGAGAAAACAAAGAATCGCGAGCGACAACGCAATCACGCCAGAAATCAGCCCGTGACCACGCTTCAATGCGCCGTGGCCTTCCGTCAATTCGTTAAGTTTTTCCAGCATGTTTTGCTCCTGAAAGTTCAATCAGCTTTTGACTGAAAGTGCCATTCTACTTGGGCATAGGCTTATATTTAGCCTTTTATTGACTTTTGCGCGAATCACGCTCTAGGCCCATATAGGATCGTGGTCTAGCGGAAAAGCTGTTGTTCGCCATTTTCAGTTTATCGGCCAATAAATGGATACGCCGGATCGTGATATCCCGGCGTGGATGGATGACCTTTTGGCACCAACGAATCCACGACCGCATCATCGTCCTCAGCCCACGGATAATCCAGCGCCGCGAAGTAGGGTTTGAACTGATCAAGCGTTTTCGGACCGGCGATTACGCTCGAAACGAAGCGATTGGCCAGTACCCAGGCAGTCGCAAATTGCACCAGCGAGAAGCCTTTCGCCGCCGCATGCGCTTCGAGTTTTTGCGCGATGACGAGTGACTCTTCGCGCCATTCGGTTTGCATGAATCGCTTGTCTGCGCGTCCCGCGCGACTGTCAGCAGGCGCAGCGTGACCTGGTTTGTATTTTCCGGTCAACACACCGCGCGCAATCGGGCTGTACGGCGCGACACCAAGTCCGTGGAAGCCGCACGCAGGCAGGATTTCCACCTCGGGCAGACGATTGAGCAAGTTGTAATAGGGCTGGCAAATGGCGGGCAGCGGGACACCCTGTCGTTTGCATTCGGCGACGATCTCAGCGATGCGCCACGCACGGAAATTCGACACGCCGAAATAACGAATCTTGCCGCTCTTAATCAAGTCACCCAGCGCGCTCACGACCTCCTGCAATCCGTCTTCCTCGAAATCTCGATGCAGGTAGTAAATGTCGATGTAATCCGTGCCCAGCCGCGTGAGCGACGCATCGCATTCCTGCATCAGCCATTTACGCGAATAACGATCCTGATTCGGCGCATCGGTCGTTGGCGACATCTTGTTGCCAATTTTGGTCGCCAGCACCCACCAGTCACGTTCACCACGGATGGTGGTGCCGGTGATTTCTTCACTGATGCCCAGCGAATACACGTCAGCAGTGTCGATGAAATTGACGCCCTGCTCCCGAGCATGATCGACGATACGCAGGGACTCCATTGCGCCAGTCTGATCACCAAACATCATGGTGCCGAGACAAAGCGCCGAAACGCGCAGGTTGGTTTTTCCGAGGCGGTTGTATTTCATTTTTTAAGCGCAGAGTTAGCGAAAGACATATCCAAAATTCATGCTCCCCTCTCCCCTTGAGGGAGAGGGGTTGGGGGAGAGGGGGATGTTGGCATGCGACTCTACGTTGAATAGCAAATCCACCCGCCCCCTCTCCCTAACCCTCTCCCTCGAGGGGAGAGGGGATCGAACAGGCTACAGCGCGACTTTCGTCTCGCCAAGCAAACGGAACTTGCCGTCTTTAATCGTGATCACGTCGCGAGCCCGTTTGTCCAGGCCGTTGTGATTGGCGGCGGTGATGTTGAACACGCCCTGGCAGCCGACGATATCCTTTTGCGCTTCAAGCGAATCACGCAGCGCGGCGCGGAAAGCCTCCGTCCCCGGCTTGCCTTTTTTCAAAGCATCCGGCACCGCGTACTGCAGCAGGATGCCCGAGTCATAAGTATTCGCGCCGAAGGTTGCGGGACGCGAGCCGTAGATCTTTTCGTACGCCTTGATATATCGCGCCGCGACACTCTTTACCGGATTCGCGTCGAGCATCTCGTCAAACACCAGCATGCCGCCCGCCGCGAGCACGGTGCCCTCAACTTTCGCGCCGCCGATCTTGATGAAGTCCTGCGTGGCAATCGCGTGCGTCTGGTAGATCGTTCCTTTGAAACCCTGATCGCGCAACGTGGCTTGCGGCAACACCGCGGGGCCGCCGACGGCAGCGATGAAGACAGCGTCCGGTTTCGCAGCGATGAGCTTGAGCGATTGCCCTGTGACCGATTGATCAGTGCGGCTGTATTTCTCGGTCGCAACCAGTTCAATCTTCGCTTTCGCCAACATTGCGGGCAGGATTTTAAGGAAGCCTTCGCCGAACGGGTCGTTAAAGCCGATAAAACCCACCTTCTTGACCTTGGCGCGCACCATGTGACCAACGAGTGCCTCGGCGATCAAATCGTCGTTCTGCGTCGTTTTAAAGGCCCAGCGTTTGGTGGCGTCTTGCGGCTCAACGACGGCCTGGCTGCCGACCGTGCTCACCAGCGGGACCTTTGCCTCGGCGATCACCGGAAGAATCGCTAATGCGGCGGGCGTAGTTGAGGGGCCGATGATGGCGTCCACGTTGTGTTGCTGAATCAACTGCTTCGCGTTCTGCACCGCGCGGGTCGTGTCACCGCCGTCGTCGAGCGTGATGTACTCGATGGTCATGCCGCCAACGGTGGTGGGTAACAGCGCGACCGAATTGCGTTGCGGAATGCCGATAGCTGACGTCGGGCCCGTCGCCGAAACCATGGCGCCGATTTTGATTTGCGCCTGCACTGGCGAGACAATCATTGCCGCAGCCAGAGACAACAGCGCGAGTGAGGGGATAGAAAGCTTGATAATGCAACTCCGGGGAAACAGCTTGCGACGATTGATGCGTGAAGTGTATTTGACCCCAGCGAACTTTTCATGCCTGCAACTCAATCCGAACTCGATCCTCTCGCGCTGCGCCATGCGTTCGCGAGCTTCGCCACAGGCGTCACCGTCATCACCGCGCTCGACGAACACGGCGCGCCGGTGGGCATGACGGCGAATTCGTTCGGCTCGGTGTCGCTCGACCCGCCGCTCGTGCAATGGAGTTTGCGCATCAATTCGGGGCTGCATCGCACGTTTGTTGATGCGACGCATTTCAGCGTTAGTGTGCTTGCGGCGCATCAGCGACACATTGCTCAACAGTTTGCCAGCCGCGCACCGGATCGGTTTGCCGGGATTGAGTTCACGCAGAACGTTGGCGAGCCGCCGCTGATTCGCGGTGCACTGGCGTATTTCGTGTGCAAGAAAATCGCCGATCATCGCGTCGGCGATCATGAGCTATTTATCGGCGAAGTGCTGCACGCATCCGCGCATGAAGGTCAGGCGCTGCTGTTTCACAGCAGCAAGTTTTTGACGACGCGTTAGAGTAAGTTCCACTGCGCAACCGGCGCAAAGCTGCGCCGATGCTCATCGCACGGACCGTGCTCTGTGAGTGCCGCCATATGAACCGCTGTACCGTAGCCCTTGTGTGCAGCAAAGCCATACTGCGGAAAGCGTACATGGACATCGAGCATGTACGCGTCACGCGCGGTCTTCGCGAGGATTGATGCGGCGCTCACTTCCTGAACATCCGCGTCAGCACGCGGTTGCGCGATGACGGTGATGTTGCGCGATGCCGCCCACGGTTTGAGCGCATGTGGAATTTGCGTGCCGTCGATCACGATGTGCCTGCTCATCGATACGCTTGCTTCAGGCAACTGCTCAACCGCGCGAAACATCGCAAGCATCGTCGCCTGCAAGATGTTGAGCTGATCAACTTCACTTGCGGTCGCTGACGCAACCGCCCACGCTTGAGCCTGTGTCTTGATCAAAACGGCGAGCGCGTCACGAAGCGTGGCCGAGAGTTTTTTCGAGTCATCGAGACCGGCGATCTTGCGGCCCTCTTCGCCCAGCACCACCGCAGCAGCAAACACCGGCCCGGCTAGCGGCCCACGCCCCGCTTCATCGATTCCGCAAAGCCACGCATCCATCAACGGAGTTGCGCCAGCACGGCGGACGCCATCGGGTCGAAGCTCAAAGTGCCTGGTGACTGCAACGCGTCGCCCATCTTTGAATACGCGGCCTGCATGCGAGTGCGCAGATGCTCATGCTCAATCAGTCCGCTCATCGCGCTGACCAACGCCTCTGGCGTCGCCGCGTTTTGCAACAGCTCAGGGATGCACCAGTCGTCCGCCATGATGTTCGGCAACGACACGAAGCGGCTGTTGATTTTGTTGCGCACGATGGCATAGGTGATTTTGCTCACGCGATAGCTCACCACCTGCGGGCAACCGAGCATCGCGGCCTCCAGCGTGGCAGTGCCAGACGCGACCAGCGCAACGTCCGCCGCGCGCAACGCGAAGTCAGCGTGCCCAAAGAGCAGTTGTACGCGCGGTGCCAGCGGTTCACCGTAACGCCACAGCGCCGCCTCAAAACGCTCGCGCGTTTCGCGAGTGACCAGCGGTACAACAAATCGACTAGCCGGATACTTTTCACTCAGGCGCGACATCACCTGCACAAACAACTCCGCGTGCAGATCAATTTCGCTGATGCGCGAACCGGGCAACACCGCAATCAGCGGTGCATTTGGCGCGCTGCCCTCGTGCTCAAGCTTTCTGCGCAAACGGTCACGATCTGCATGACGAAGTGGCGCTTTCGCCAACGGATGCCCGACAAACGTTGCGGGAACGCCGTGCGCTGAGAGCAGTTTCGGTTCGAACGGAAACAGGCACAGCATGTGGTCAGCCGATTCCTTGAATTTCGCCGCGCGCTCAGGCCGCCACGCCCAAAACGATGGCGAAACATAGTGCAGCGTGCGCTGCCCCTGTGCCTTCAAATCGCGCTCGACGCGAAGGTTAAAATCCGGTGCATCAACGCCGATGTACAGCGCCGGTTTTAACGCTCGCGTTCGCTCAATCAAATCGCGTTTTGCACGAAAAATTCGCGGCAATGCACCAATGACTTCAGCATAACCGCGCACCGCCAGCGTCTCGGAGTCAATCCACGTCTGCACACCCGCAGCCCGCATGCGCGGCCCGGCAATGCCGTGAAAACGGATGTCCGGGGCAACGGCAAGAACACGTTCAACCAGATCCGCCGCCAACTGGTCGCCGGAAGTTTCTCCCGCGACGATCACTACATCTGTCATCGAATCACCCGCAACTAACGCGCAAGACCTCGGCCGGGCGTTTGCAGAAATGAGACGAGCGGCAACAGCGCGGCCCTAGCATCGTCAGACGACGTGAGCATCTCGGCCTCAAGCGCGCTGATGGCCTCTTTTAGCGTGAGGTTGTTGCGAAACACGGTTTTGAACGCGTTGCGAACTGTGGTCACGGCTTCAGCGCTAAAGCCGCGGCGCTTCAGGCCTTCGCTGTTGACAGTGCTCAACGAAAACGGGTTGCCCTGCCCCAGAACATACGGCGCAACGTCCTGCAGCACGCAAGACGCGCCTCCGACCATGGCATGTTCGCCAATGCGGCAGAACTGATGCACGCCAGCAAGCCCACCCAGAATTGCCCAGTTGCCCACGTGAACGTGACCCCCGAGCGTGGCTGCGTTGGCGAGGATTACATCGTCGCCAACCATGCAGTCGTGCGCCACATGCGCATAGGCCATGAACAGTCCTCGCGACCCGATGGTTGTCACGCCGTGATCCTGCGCCGTGCCACGATGTACCGTGCAACTTTCGCGGAACACGTTGTCGTCACCGATGACCACTTTTGTGGGTTCGTTGGCGTACTTTTTGTCTTGCGACGCAAGGCCGATAGAACAAAATGGAAAAAAGGTATTGCCTGTGCCGATGTGCGTGTCGCCATTAATAACTACATGCGAAATCAGCTTGCTGCCCGCGCTGACCACAACGCCTTCACCGACCGTGCAGAACGGGCCAACCTCAACATCCGGCGCGAGTTTCGCCGCAGGATGAACGACTGACAATGCATGAACGTGCGCCATCAGCCCGCCTGCAACGCTGCAATCAACGTGGCCTCAACCGCAAGTTGCCCATCAACGGTAGCGCGACACGCGAACTTTCCAATATTGCGAACGATTCTGCTGGTTGTCACTTCAAGAATCAATTGGTCACCTGGAATGACGATCCGCTTGAAGCGCGCGTTGTCAACCCCTGCGAGGTAGACAATTT
>JANXNO010000358.1 GCA_025354075.1 Burkholderiales bacterium
TCATTTGCGCGCGCGCCAGGCTCAGTCGATCATTAACCGGCTCGCTACCGGACCGGCTGGTGTGGCCGACCACGGCGATGAAGCTCTGTGTTTTGGCGACGCGCGAGGCGATTTGCCGCAACCAGATCGAGTACGGCCCGCTGATTTTCGGATCGCCCCAAAACTCCACCTTGCCGGGTTGAAACAGCAGTTTCACCGCCAATTTGTTGTTCGCCAGACCGTGGTCGACGATCTTGCCGAATGCTTTTTCGGCGTCGTTACGTTTGCCGAGCTTCCAGTTGGCCAGATACAGGCCGCTGTGGACACGAAGCTGGTCGCCCGTCTTTTCGCGAACGGCGCGCGCGTACAAGTCGAGCGCGAGTTTGAATTTGTGCTGCTCGTAGGCCACGATGGCGTCGGACACGAGCGTGGCGGTGCCGATCCGCTCGCGATAAATCGGGTCAATCGTGTCGCCCACTTTAGTGCCTTGACACGTCTTGATGTACGCGTCCACCGCTTCGTCTTTCACCCATACCGGTGTGTCGGAGAAGTACGGGGTGGGCGTAATGTTGACGCCGTCGAGCGTGGCGCGTGCCACGCCTTTCGAGACAATTTTGTTGGTCGACAGATCGGCCAGCGCCAGACAAATGCGATACGCCTCGGGCTTGCCAACGGTCTTGTTTTCGAGAGTGATTCCAGTGAAGGTGCCGACCAGCACCATCGGCCCCTGCGCCACATTCGCTGACGAAAACGGGCGAATGTCGAGCTTCGGAAACTGGTCGCGGGCGACGTCGCGCAATCGCGTTTCAATGTAGCGACTGGCCACCGTCTGCTGGCCGTTAACGCCGTCAATCAACGGATCGATCACCACCACGCGCGAGCTGTCGACACCCGCATTTTTGAACAGCGCGGTGGCCGCGTTGACAATGGCGGTGTCAAACGGCAAGGGCACTAACGGCGGTGGCGCGGGCGGCGGTGCCACCACAGCCACCGGCGCGGGCGCAGGCGGCGGCGCGGGCGGTGCCACCACGGGGGCGGCATAGCTAACGGTGGGGGTTGGCGTGGTGGCGCAACCCGCGAGGCCTAGCAGGCCAATCAGGCCCGCACCCAGCAGCGCGGTGGTCAACAGTGATCGAGTGTTCATCTACAGCTCTCCCTGATAAATCGTTGGTCTTCCGCACTTAGCATCTCACCGAGCCCGTAGCGCTCGACCAGTGACGCGCAACGGTCGGAGCGTTTAACTGCGCGGCTCGGTGCGCGGTCTTCGCCGTCGCTCTCTTCCGCATCCGCTTTGCGCGACGGCTTCCCTTTGGCCTCTTTGGCCTCTTTGGCTTTCTCGGCAGCCGCCTTCGTAGCGGGCTGTTTGACGACAGGCGGCGCAACGGTTGCCGTGCGCGGGGCCTCCGTCGACACTTTGGCAGGTGCCTCTGGAGATACAGACGTTTTTTTGTCGCCAATCGTGTCATTTGCAGGCGCGATCAGCGGCGCTTGCTCCGGTGGCTGCGCCTTTGTCTCAACTGGCACGACGGGCGCGGCGGGTGCCACCACTGGCGGCGAAGTAGAGGCGGCCGGTTTTGCGCTCTGCTTCCATATCAGTGCGGCGAGTGCAAGCAGCACTGCCACGCCGATGATCCACATCAGGCGCGGCGTGCCCGTACTGCGGGTGACGCCTTCCATGTGGTGTGGCTGAAATGTTGCCGGGGCGGTGCTAGTCGTTGCAACCGATGGCACAGATGCCGCAGATGCCGCCGCCAGCTGCGCCGCAACGGCCCGAGGTGACATCACCACCGTTCGGTCGTCATCAGGTGTGGCATAGCTCGTGATGTCCACCGTGTTGCCAGTGCTGGACGGCGTAGGCACGTCTGCAATGACAGGCACCTGCACCGAGGCCTGTGCTGGCAGTGCCGACGACGCTGGCGCTGTGGGTGGTGGCGGCGGTGCCGGTATCGGCGCAACGGGAGCCCGTGCGGCGGGAGGCGGCGCAACCGGAGGCGGCACAATGACGGTCTCCGGCACAGCCTGCATCCACTCGTCCCAGCGGAACAGCTCACGAAACTCGGTAATCGTGGCGGGACGTTGCTCGGGTTTGACACCGAGCGCGGTCTCGATGGCATCGAGCCAGTGCTCCGGCAGTCGCCCGGCAAACGCGTCGCGAGGTCGCGGCATAGCGTCGCGAATCATGCGGCTGATGGCGGTGGGTGGGGCCGCGGCGGCAAGCGTGAAGTGCACCACGCCCGCCAGCGCGTAAATGTCGGTCCACGGGCCCTGCTTCAACTCGCCGTCGCCGTACTGCTCAATCGGCGCGTAGCCCGGCTTCAAAATCGCGGTGAACACCTGCGTGCTCTCAATGGCCTTGCGTGCCGCGCCAAAATCTAGCAACACGGGCGCCCACCGCGTGCCCGCGTCGACCAGCATGATGTTGTCCGGTGCCACATCGCGGTGATAGCAGCGCGACGCGTGCAGCAAATCGAGCGCGTCACACATGGGCGCGAGCAGCGCATGCAGGCTCGCCTCATCGGCGTACCAGTTGCCCGCGATGACGGCGTCACGCAGCGTGACACCGGTGTAGAGCCGCATCGCCAGATACGCCGTGCCGCGCTCCTCCCAGCAACGGTAGACGCGCACCAGCGCCGGATGATCAAACGCAGCCAGCAGCTTGCCTTCGTTCAAAAAGCTCTCGATGCCCTTGCTGAACGTGCCTGCGTCGCGGCTGTGGGGATGCACGCCACCTTCGCCGTCACGCAGCGCCAGGGCGCCGGGAAAGTATTCCTTGATCGCCACCTCGCGCTGCAACGAGTTGTCGAGCGCCTTGTAAACAATCGAGAAACCGCCCGTGCCAATGACCGACACAATCGTGTAGTCACGAATCTGCGTGCCGGGGGCAAGTGCGTGCGGTGCTAAGTCTGACGACACGGCGGGGCGGGCTCCGTGTGGGTGTGGGGCGGTGAGTCTAGCGCAGGGCGACCAGCACTCACACCCGAGTGTTGCGAAGTATCGCGGTTTAGCTTTGAAGGCGACTCAACGCGAAGCGGTTTCGTAGGAGCGGCGAAAGGCTTTCCAGAGCACACTCGAAGGGCCGCCAAAAGTTAGCGTCGCAAATGGAAAGATGGGTTGGCGAAATGCGCATACCGCTTTTTTGACGCTGTAAGCCCATCGTGAATTAGGTTTTCACCAAAGAATTGATACCCAATTTTCTTTAACTGACTGCGCTCGCAGTCGGCACCGTCTTCTCGCCGCGCTCGTGCACCACCTGGGCGCGACCGACGATGAGGTTGTCGACTTGGCCAATCGCGCGGATGTCCTTGCTGGTGTAGGGCAGCTTCGACAGGATGTAGCGCATGGCGTTGAGACGCGCGCGTTTTTTGCAATCGCTTTTGATGACCGTCCATGGCGCGTCAGCAGTATCCGTCTCAAAAAACATCGACTCCTTGGCCTGCGTGTACGCGTCCCACTTGTCGAGCGATGCTTTGTCGATGGGTGACAACTTCCACTGTTTGAGAGGATGATTTTCCCGCTCTTTAAAGCGACGTCGCTGCTCCTTCAAGCTCACTGAGAACCAGAATTTGAAAAGATGAACGCCACTTCTCACCAGGTGACGCTCGAAGTCGGGAGTTTGCCGCATGAATTCTTCGTGTTGCTCCTGAGTACAAAAGCCCATCACGCGTTCGACGCCCGCCCGGTTGTACCAGGATCGGTCAAACAGCACGATTTCCCCTGCGGTGGGCAAGTGCTGCACATAACGCTGAAAATACCATTGGCCCTGCTCGGTGGAGGTGGGCTTTTCCAGCGCCACAACACGTGCGCCGCGAGGATTCAGGTGTTCCATCATGCGTTTGATGGTGCCCCCTTTGCCCGCGGCGTCGCGTCCCTCAAAGAGAATGACCACGCGCTGGCCCTCCGCCTTGACCCAAGCCTGAAGCTTGAGTAATTCGACTTGCAGACGATACTTTTCGCGCTCGTAATTGGCTCTAAGCATCAGGTTTTTGTACGGGTAGCCTCCGTTCCGCCAGTTGTCTGCCAGCGTCTCGTCGGGGTTAAGTGTGGCATGTTTGCCACCGCCCCGACGCGCGTGGAGCAACTGCTTTTCAATGGCCGCGAGATCATCGCTTGACGCGCCTTCCAGCAGGGCGCGCAGGGCTTTCGCTTTGTCAGCCCCGGTTTGCGCACTGCCCAAGACCGACTGCAGCGCTGACAGCTGTGAAATCTCTGCGGCTTCGGTGGCTGCTTCTGCGGTAAACGCTTCGAGCGCGCCGGGCGCCAGGTTGGGTGCGGTGTCACCACGCACCGCGTGGCGGGTGGCACTGCGGGTGCGCGCCGCTGCAGAAGCCCTCGCGGTGAGCGACACGACGGGCTTCGGCATACGCGAGGCATGCGGTTTCGAGGTGACGCCGCCTGGGACAGGTTTGCTCGATGCGCTTCGACGGGCCGCCATGTGGACTCCAACCGTGGGTAAAACAGCCCGACAGTTTGCCGCCACATCGGTTGCTTCGCTTTGACGCTGATCAAACGATGCATCCCTTGCGTTGAGTCAACGAAACAGTGGACAGGTGCACCTAGCCTTTGGACATGAATCTGTTTGCAGCGACTGTGCCGTTGACGGGTGTCGTAGTTTGCTGGCTTTTGATGCTGGTGATACTCGCTCTGGCAGGTATCTCGGCGGCAAAGCGCGGCGACTGGGCACGACTGGCGAACCGTCCGATAGCCCTTGTCTGGCATTCAACGGTGGCCCTGGTGGTCGCCATGTGGAGCTTGAAGTCCACCCTGGTAGGTGGCTTCACTTTTCACATGCTGGCGATGTCGGGGATAACGCTTGCATTGGGCGTCCCGCTCGCGCTGCTGTCTGCCGCAGTCGCTGTCGTGGTGTTTGTCATCATCCACTCCGGCACCATTGCGAACGTCGCCGCCGTCTGGGTAACACTCGCGCTGGTACCGATCATGACGACGCGCTTTGTGCTCTGGGCAAGCCAGCGCTGGCTGCCCTCAAACGTGTTTATCTACATTTTTGTAGCGGCGTTCGCCGGGGCGGCACTGTCGCGATTTACTGCGCTACTCGCATCGCTGCTATTGTGGTCGCTCAGCGCGGAAACTTCCTTGGGGCACGTGCTTTCGGTGTATCTGCCGATCGGCGTTCAACTGGCATTTGCGGAGGCGCTGCTCACCGGAATGATCGTCACCATCGCTGTGGTGTATTACCCACACTGGATGGCGACGTTTGACGACAAGCGCTACTTGACGAAGTGATGCCTCGCGCGAAGGGTGAGCTGTGCCCGGGCGCTTGAATGTGCGGCACACCATTGCCGCGCGATCAGCGAAATGTGTAAGTTGTGCTGATGATATTGCGCCGGATGCTCAGGCTTTTTGGCGACAGGCCACGCACTTCGGGCAGCATAAAGCGCAGCGAGGTCGCCTGAAATTCGGGTGCGGCTAAATCGCGGCATAACGGGTGCGTTTTTCGGTCGCAGATTGACGGATCCTGGTCGTCAGGCACAGTCACAACTGTGACACCCGAGTTGATAACAGCAGTCGCGTTGGCGGCAGCAGAAAAGTCGATGCTTTCGAACGCAGCCCGGTTGACCACGACGCTGGGCGGCGCATCAGCGCGCGGCGATGCCAATGCGCCCATATCGTCCAAGGCTGCGTCGTGCGACAGATTGGGGCTCGCGCAGGTGACGCAGGCGACCGCTGCCCGTCGGGCAGGTGTGGCGCGGCCACGCGATTTCGCGTGGCTGCCCGCGATCAGTTTTTGAGCGGTGAATGCAACCATGATGGTCGCCTCACTTTCAATGCGGCCCGCCTTGGGTGGCTTGCCGCGCTTGCAATGGCACGTGTCTACAACACGCCGGTGTTGCCTTGCCATAGGGCGTACGTGAGCAGACTCGCAAAGCTGACCCACGCAATGTAGGGCACCATGAGCCAGCCTGCGAGCGGCGTCACGCAGTGAAATGCGCGTGCGGTCAACGCGACCATGACCAGCAAAAGCACGACTTCGGCGAACGCCGCTGCACCCAGGTTCCAATAAAAAAACAGCCACGTCCACGCGGCGTTTAATGCGAGTTGCACGCCGTAAAGTACGAGCGCGGCGCGTGAATGCGACAGCATCCGTCCCTTGACGACAAGCCACGCGCTGGTCGCCATCAGCACAAACAAAATCGTCCATGCCGGGCCAAAGACCCAGGCCGGTGGTGCCCATGACGGCTTGTTCAGCGCTTGATAGAACGCCGGGGCGTGGAGCGAGGCGACCGAGCCGAGCAGCGCGGTCAGCACGGTGACGGCGATGATCGCCGCGAGCACTCGCCAGCCCGGTCGTGAGGGCGCGGCGCGGTACGTCATCGGGATTCGTTTGCTGTGGAAGTCGGTCATCGAAGTCATGCGCTGCTCCTCGGTTTACTGCGGCGGTCAGATGGGCGAAAAGGTTGTCACGCCGTGGCGCAAAGCTTACGGCGCGCTATCCGCAACGCCTGTACGAGCGTCGCGCGGGTTGCTGTGGGACAGCTGCTAGTCCGATGCGGCTACGGTGCGACTTGGCCGCGGCTGGATCGATCCAAAGCCGTCTCGTTTTTCAACAGCTCTTGTCTACAACCGCATCGGAGCGGGGCATACATGATTTTTTGTGAGAATGTCGACCAATTGCCATTTAGCAGACCCTGCCCAATTGCGTTGGTGCTTTCAGCCAGAAGCTGTTAGCGCATCACACGATAGCTGCGTAGTGGTGCCTCGCGTCCTACACCGCTTTCGGCGTGCACCTATGTCGCCTGTGGGTTCGCAGCAATAAATTGAACGCCTAAGAACGCGGGATCGCGTTCGCCGACTCATCATTTTCAGGAGCATGACTATGAACAAGGATCAAGTAAAAGGCCGTCTCGATCAGGCGAAGGGAAAAGTGAAGGAGATCACCGGTAAAGTCGTTAACAGTGATCGCATTGAAGCTGAAGGCAAGGCCGATCAGATGAGCGGCAAGGTGCAGGCCGGTTACGGCGACGCCAAGCAGGCGGTTAAAGACAAGGCCCAAAAAATCATCAGCAAAATTTAGGGGCGGCCATGATCGATACCAATGGCCCAGGCGGCGCGACGATTGACCTGCCGAATCCGGTAGAAATTCCACCGACTTCAGACCCGATCGGCATTCCCGTTCCGCACGATGTGCCGCAGCCCGATTCGCTGCCACCTAGAGAGTCGGGCTTCCCCTTTAATGATCCGGGACCAGATGGCGGTGCCGGTCACAGTGGCGACCCGCTGATGCCCTGACTGTCGTTTATCGCCGCGCTGCGGTGTCGGGCACATCCCCAGGGATGTGTGCCGACGCGTGCTATTTCTGGCCGATCCCTACGCGGAACGCCTCCAGCTTTTTCTCGTAATCCACGCCGTCACCGTATTCAAGAAACTCAAGATAGCGCTTCGGCGTACCGAGGATTGTGTGCGCGTGCTTGATCGGGCAAAAATATTGCTCGGTTCTTGACACAATTTCGCAAATGTAGGCGGTCAGTCCAGCGCCATACGCACAGTAGGTGCCGTGAAATTTCTCGATCCAGTTCAGGTATTCGAGATGCTGTCGATCAAGCACGATGTAGTCGCGACGAAGCCCCTTGACCACCCCGTAAATCGGGAAGCAGGTGGCTTGATAAAAGCTGACAAAAAAATCCCGCAGGAGCAGCGGAAAGATCATGCTGTAAATGATCGGCCCAGTGATCAGGTTTTGCGGACGATTGGTGACCAGCCAGCGAAAAAAGTTGTTTTTTAGTTTGCGGTGCGTTTGCTTCACGGCAGACTCAAACTCGATGCGCCGCCCCTTGATTTCGAAAAACATTTTGGTCTCCTGCTCACGCAGCGCCATGCGCATTTCGTCTTCAAGCGCGGAGATCTGGTTTAGCAAACCGCGAATACGATCATTCATTGAGCTCCCGTCCGGTCACCCGGTCATTGGTTGGTCGTGAAAACGCCCCGTCGGCACTGATTGTGCACGGAAGCGCAAACAGCAGCAGTCCGCTGAGCCCCGTTGACGAGCCGTTACAGCTCGCCGTACAGCCGCCTGATTTCGTCGGCACCGTGCAGACGCTCCAGCCTGCGCACAGTGAAATGGCCGCGCGCCATGTCCTGAAAATGGGCGATGAACAAGGTGTTGATCACCGCACCTCCGATGGCGCCGACTACCGGCACCGCCTGCGCTGCGGCCTTCTCCGAGACCACAATGGAGAACCGCGCTGCAACCTGCGTGATCAGCCGAACCAGCGCCGGCGCGCCATGCTGCGACACGCCCTGCGCGGCGAAATGCGCTGCAGCCTCCGACACGGCCTTCGCCATCGCTGCCCGCGCCGCAAAATAACCAAGCTCCGAGCCATCATCCAGCTTTGAGCTGCCGCCGAGCGCCAGCACCTGCACGCATTCCAGCTTGACCTCAGGTCGCGTGAGATCCTCGCCTTCGCTTCGTGCAATGTCGGCGATAGAGCGCAACATGATGGTGGTCGACACCGGCAGCTCAACCGAGAGAGCCGCCAGACCAAACGCGCCGCCTGCCGCGCCCGAGGCCCCTACGGCGAGCTTGTGCCACCAGTCCGACGGCGATTTTGCTGCG
>JANXNO010000192.1 GCA_025354075.1 Burkholderiales bacterium
CGCTGATCCGGCGCAACATGCGAAAACGCCTTCGCCACCGAGCGCAGATTGCCCATGCCGTAGTCGACGATGGCGATAGTTTCCACGGCGATTTACAGCACGCCTTTGGTCGACACCACCACACCCGCCGCACGCGGATCATGCTCGCAGGCGATGCGTAAGGCACGCGCGAAGGCCTTGAACACGGTTTCGCACTGGTGATGCGCGTTGTCGCCCTTGAGGTTGTCAATATGCAGCGTGACCAGCGCGTGATTCACGAAGCCCTGAAAAAACTCATGCGTCAAATCAACGTCGAACGTACCGATCATGGCGCGCGTGAATGGCACATGAAATTCGAGTCCGGGACGCCCCGACAAATCAATCACGACACGCGACAACGCCTCATCGAGCGGCACATACGAATGGCCGTAACGATAAATGCCCATCTTGTCGCCCACCGCCTGCTTGAACGCCTGCCCAAGCGTGATGCCGATGTCCTCTACCGTGTGGTGCGCGTCGATGTGCAGGTCGCCCTTGGCATGCACCGTGACGTCCATCATGCCGTGCCGCGCCAGTTGGTCGAGCATGTGATCGAGAAACGGCACACCGGTTTGCAGGTCGGTCTTGCCGGTGCCGTCAATGTTGATGGCAACCGTGATCTGCGTTTCTTTGGTGTTGCGCTCAACGGTGGCGGAACGGGGGGTATTTGTGCTCATGGGCGATATTGTAGGAGCGGCTCTGCCGCGACCTGTGTGCTTAAGAGGGAGTCGCGGCAAGCCGCTCCTACAGAACTATTTCGCGGAGCGCCGCGATCAGCGCATCCATTTGCTCAGAAGTACCCATCGAAATGCGCAAAGTATTCACCATCAACGGATGCATACCCGACAGATTGCGCACCAGAATCCCGCGTGATTTAAGGGCTTCAAACACTGCGCCGGCATCCGGAAAACGGGCCAACACAAAATTTGCAAACGACGGGAACGGAATCACGCCGGGCAGCTTCGCCAGCTCCACCAGCAGCCGCTCCCGCTCGGCAATCATGAGCGTTGCGTGGCGCTTTAACTCATCGTAATGGTCGAGCAGCACTTCCGCCGCGACCTGCTGCAACACGCCCACGTTGAACGGCCCGCGCACTTTGTTGATCTCGCCGATCCAATCCGGTGCGCCGACGATGTAGCCGAGACGAACGCCCGCGAGACCGATTTTCGACAGCGTGCGCATGATGAGCACATTCGGAAATTCGTCGATGCGTGGCATCCAAGAACGCTGTGCAAACGGTTCGTACGCTTCGTCAATCACGACGAGCCCCGGCGCGGCGCGGATGATCTGCTCAATGGCTTCGTCGGGATACTGATTTCCTGTGGGATTATTGGGATAAACAATCCAGATCAGTTTCGGCTGCTCGCGGGCAATCGTGGCGAGCATCGCGTCGAGATCGAGCGTGAAATCGGCCTTCAGCGACACACCAACGTAACGACCCGCTACTGCCAACGCCGCGTTTTTGAATACAGCGAACGATGGCTCGAATGACACCACCGTGCCGCCGCCCGCCAGAATCGCCTGCGACAACATGGTGATGATTTCGTCGGAGCCGGTACCGATCAAAATGTCGTGCTGCGGCGCAATGCCGAGCTTTTCACGCAGTTTCGCTTTGAGCGCTGGCGCGGACGGATCGGGGTAACGATTGAACGCGGATTCAGCGACGCGCTCGGCCATTTCCTTGCGCATCGCGGCGGTGGACGGTCCGGCGTCGAGATGCGCGTCTTCCATCAGTTCAAGCTTGATGCCCGGCCACGGTGGTGTCACCGGGTACGCCTTCAATGCGCGGACTTCGGGACGGATGGTTTTGGCGATGAATTCGGACGTACTCATATCGGCTCTCGTCCCCTCTCCCGTTGTGGGAGAGGGCTAGGGTGAGGGGTAGATTGGAATGAAAAATGAACGTGGCATTGCT
>JANXNO010000381.1 GCA_025354075.1 Burkholderiales bacterium
GATGTGCTTTAGGCAAGCTCCCTGAAACAAGAAAGCCCCGACGGACGGGGCTTTTAGCTTGTTTGATGGTTCACTATGAAACCATCTGAATCACTACTGTGGTACCGAGGGCGGGACTCGAACCCGCACGATGTCACCAACGGCGGATTTTGAATCCGCTGCGTCTACCAATTCCGCCACCCCGGCTGAGTGAAGCCCTTGATTATAGCCAACGCGTGAGTTCGGTGACGTCTTCGTCGAGCAGCTCGCCGGATTCGACCTGTTTCAGCTTGCCGTCGCGGCCGATCACCCAGATCACCGGCAGGCCCTTGATGTCGCCCAGCACGCGCTGCCACTCGGGCGTCATCATGGCCGCGTTGAACGTGTAGCCGTGTTGCTGCATGTACTTCGGTACTTCGGCGGCGTTCTTGTCGATGGACAACGCGAGGACTTCGAGGCCCTTGGACTGGTTGGCACGCAGCAGTTTGTCCAGCTTGGGGTTCTGCACTTTGCAGAACGGGCACCAGGTGGCGAAACGTTCGACGATGAGGACTTTATTGCGCCAGTGATCGGGCTTGAGGACGGTACCGTCGATCAGCGTGGTTGCGGGCAATGTCATGCTGTCACCGACGGTGGCGGCCTGGGCCGTCGCAAAAAGCAGCGGTGATGTTGACAGCGCCTTGATCGCATTTCGACGATTCACAAGTTCTCCTCAATCGTTTGATCGTTACGCTGTAGGAGCGGCTAAGCCGCGACCCATGGCAGCGAAGACAACCCTGGTCACGGCAGAGCCGTTCCTACAAAGCCTCATGCCATGCCCTTGTTGCCGCTGGCGTTCAAAATTTTAGGCATGTTGAGCTTGCGCGCCGTGATGCGTTTCTTTGACTTGAGCCAGCCTTCGACCACGTCCCAAATGGGTTCCGCTTTTGATGCCAGCGCAGCATCGCGTGCAGCCTCGGCCACCGGTGCCCAGCCCGCCACCTTGTACGTTTTTGACGCGTCAATCAGCGCGCCCTTGAGCCGCATATCGCTGATGCGTTGGCCCTGCGCGCCGAGCGGATCAATCGTGTATTGCAGGCCACCGACGCGCACCATGTCGCCGCCCTGCTGGTAATACGGGTCGGGGTTGAACAGGTTGTCGGCGATGTCCTCCAGCACCGTTTTGATCATCTCGCCGCTCATGTCGGTGACGGTCGTGTACGGGTAGGTGATCGCCGTTTGGTCCATCAGATGTTCGCGGGTGATCGCTTGCCCCGACAAGAGCGACGTTCCCCAGCGGAAGCCTGGCGAAAACGCGATTTCGGTGCTCTTGGTTTCCATCAGCGCATCGAGGATCAGCTGATCAAAACTGCCGTTGAAATTGCCGCGACGGTAGAGCATGGCGTCGGTCGTTGCGAGTTTTTCGCTGAGCTTCGCCTCATACGGCGCACGCATTTTGGTGATGAGCGCCTGCATCGCCGGATCGGCCGGAAGCAAGTTCGAAAAGATTGGCAGCAGCTTGTAGCGGAAGTCCGCGATCCTGCCGTCCTTGACGTCGAAATCGAGCACACCGAGGAATTTGCTGTTGCTACCCGCATTGGTCACGAGCGTGGTGCCGCCCGCGTTCTTGATCGATATCGCACCGGGCACGCCGTCATGCGTGTGACCGCCCAAAATCGCGTCGATACCGCGCACGCGCGACGCGAGCTTCAAGTCCACATCCATGCCGTTGTGCGACAGCAGCACGACGACCTTCGCGCCCTTTGCACGCGCCTCGTCAACGGTCTTTTGCATGTCGTCTTCACGAATGCCGAACGACCAGTCCGGTGTCATGTAGCGCGGGTTGGCGATGGGCGTGTACGGGAACGCCTGCCCGATGATCGCGATCGGCACGCCATTCATTTCGCGCATCGTGTACGGTTTGAACACGAGGTCTTCGAAGTCCGTCGTCTTCACGTTGTTAGCGAGAAAATCGACCTTCGATTTGAAGTCTTTCTCAACGATTTCCTGCACGCGCTTCGCGCCCAGCGTGAACTCCCAATGGCCCGTCATCACCTCCACGCCGAGTGCGAGCGACGCATCGACCATGTCCTGCCCGTTTGTCCACAGCGCAGTCGCAGAGCCTTGCCACGTGTCGCC
>JANXNO010000414.1 GCA_025354075.1 Burkholderiales bacterium
CCACCGGATGAAACGGCGAATTGGCGATGCCGGAAATCACCGCCGTTGCCACCAGCATCCCGTAGCCCGTGGCTTGCGAGCCGATGAACGCTGCCACCGCAAAGAGCAGCAAACCACCAAACATCACCACGCGCGCGCCCAGACGATCCACCAAAAATCCGGCTGCAGCCTGTCCAAACGCCGAGACAAGGTAGAACAGGCTGGCCAATGTGCCCAGCTCTGCAAATGACAAAGAAAACTCGGTCGCCAGCCACGGAAACAGCGGCGGCAGCAAGAGCTGGAAGAAGTGCGAAGTGGCGTGGGCGAGGCCAACGACGCTGATGGTCATGGCATCCGCCCTGAAAGATGAATCGGGCGCGGCAATACTTGAAATCATTCGCTAAGCTTACACCCATGAATAACGCAAACCCTACCCCTCGTTCCGGTGGCCATCTGGTCGCCGATGCATTGATTACCCACGGCGTGGACACGGCTTTTGGCGTGCCCGGTGAGAGCTACCTCGGCGTGCTTGACGGCCTGTACAGCCACCGTAATGATTTCCGATTCGTGATTTGCCGCCAAGAAGGCGGCGCGGCGTTCATGGCCGAGTCGTACGCCAAACTCACCGGCAAGCCGGGCGTGTGCCTGGTCACGCGCGGCCCCGGCGCGACCAACGCCGCCATCGGCGTACACACGGCGCATCAGGATTCGTCGCCAATGATTCTGCTGGTCGGTCAAGTGGGTAACGACTTCGTGGAACGCGAGGCGTTTCAGGAACTCGACTATCGCCGAATGTTCGGCCCGATGGCGAAATGGGTCGCGCAAATTGACGATGCAGCGCGCGTCCCGGAATACATGGCGCACGCGTTTCAGGTGGCCACCAGTGGCCGTCCGGGGCCGGTAATATTGGCGCTACCGGAGGACATGTTGTCGGCGATGGCGAACGTTGCCGAAGCGAAACCGTATCGGGCCGTGCAATCGCATCCCGGTGCTGCGGACATGGTGCGCGTGGCTGAATTGTTGGCGAGCGCTGAACGTCCATTCGTTATCGCAGGCGGCTTCGGCTGGACACGCGATGCTGCGCGGCAATTGCGCGAATTTGCTGAAGCAAATCATCTGCCGGTCGGTTGCGCATTCCGCTTTCAGGATTGCATGGATAACGGCCATCCGAACTACGCGGGCGACGTCGGCATCGGCATCAATCCGAAGCTTTTTGCGCGGGTGAAGAACGCTGACGTGGTGTTGTGTATCGGCGCACGTTTGGGTGAGATGACGACGTCGGGCTATACGTTGTTTGATGTGCCCTTGCCGAAGCAAAAGCTCATTCACGTGCATGGCGATCCGACCGAGTTGGGGCGTGTTTATCAGGCGGAAGTGATGATTGCGTCTGGAGTGGCGGAGTTCTGCGCCATGCTGCCGTCGATGAAGAGGACGTCCAGCGACTTGACTTCGGTAAAGGCTGATCTCAGTGCATGGCAAAGCGAACCGCCGCTTTACGCCAAGCGAACCGAACCTGCCAAATTAAACCTCTGGCAGGTCGTGCAAACATTAAAACGCCTAGCCCCTAGTGACGCCATCATCACCAACGGCGCAGGCAATTTCGCCACGTGGGCACATCGTTTCTGGCCGTATGCCGGCATCGAAACCGCCGACAAATCGCAGCTGGCCCCGACCAGCGGCGCGATGGGTTACGGCGTGCCCGCAGCGGTCATGGCGTCGATCGTCGCGCCGGAGCGCACGGTCATCAACTTCGCGGGCGATGGAGACTTTTTGATGACCTCGCAAGAGCTAGCCACCGCTGTGCAATACGGCGGCGCGCCGATCTGCATCGTGTTCAACAACGGGATGTACGGCACGATCCGCATGCATCAGGAGCGCGAGCATCCATCGCGCGTGTACGGCACGCAACTGATGAATCCCGAGTTTGCCAAGTACGGCGAAAGCTTTGGTGGGAAAGGCTTCACGGTGACCACAAACGCTGAGTTCGACGTGGCCTTTGCGGCAGCGTTGACGCATACCCGAACCGCCAAAAAACCGGTGGTGATTGAGCTCAAGGTTGATCCTCAGGATTTGACGCCGGGCGCGACGCTGGATGCGATTTCAGCGGCGGCCAAGCAATCGGGCAAGTGAAGACAGCGCGCTAAAACTGAAACTGGCCGGGCCAGATCCAAAGCGCCCCTGCCGTCATAACGACATAGCGCAAAAACTTGCCGAGCGCGCCCCAGAAAAAACATTGCCAGAACGGCAGCTTGAGCCAGCCTGCAATGGTGGCTAGCGGGTCGCCGATGGCGGGCAAAAACGCGAAGAAGCAGGCCTTCGGGCCTAACCGTTCAAGCCAGACTAACGCCTTGGCTTGAACCGACGAATGCTTGTAGTTCTCGAAGGCCCGCTTGGCTCCAAAGCCCATCCACCAATTGATCGCACCACCGAGCGCGTTGCCTGTGGTCGCAACCAGAATGGCTGGCCAAAATAGTTCAGGATTGAGCTTGACCAGCCCGAAAACGGCAGGCTCCGAACCCAATGGCAGCAACGTCGCCGACACGAGGCTGACGACAAATACGGTGGTCAGACCAAACTGCGGCAGCGCCAACCATTCCAACACCTGTGAGAGCCATGCTTCCATACAGGGCATTTTGCAGCATGCTGCGAAAGATCAAGTGCGAACCACGTCAGTCAAAGCACACCGTCCGCGTCAGCGCAGAGTTTTTTGACTAGGAGATGGCGCGTATCGCGTCGATAGCTGCCTGAATACGGGCGTCACCGGTACCGCTGATGCGAGCCACGGGTGCATTGATAGTCGCCAATTCGCGCTTGATCAGATTGGTGATCGGCTCACGAACGTGCGGGCCGTCGCGCTGCATGCCGTCGGCCAACCATGCGATGTCCGGCTCCAGGAGAAGTGTTAGCGCATAACGCGAATGCAGTGTTCGCGCACGTGCGTAAAGCGACTTGTCGGCAAACACAAAGTCGCTGTAAATTGCGGTCAGTAACGGCGCTGTGTCGCAAAAAACGTAAGGGCGATTGCGTGCCCGCGCACTGACCTTGGCTGAAACTTCATTGACGACCTGCGTTTTTAGAATCAGCAGCTGCTCGTATTGCGTCGGCGTGCGTCTGTGCGAATCGCAAAATTCGCGCAGATATTCCGGCACCCACGGGCAGTCGAGCTGCGTGGCCAGCGTTTGCGCCAGCGTCGTCTTGCCGGTACTTTCTGCGCCGATAATGCAGATCAGCTTTGCGGTAGTCACTTCGCGATCAGGTGCGGGTTATGTGTTGCCTTTGCGCCGGGTTGGCGTCAGGTTGGCGTTTATGCCAACCGATCCAGCCCCAAATCGCGAGCAGAAAAAAGATGACGTACAAAGCTGCCGTGAGATGAAGGCCTTTGTATGCGAACAGCGTCACACTCGCTGCATTCACAATGAGCCACAACGGCCAGTTTTCGATGAACTTGCGCCCAAGGAGCACCGTGCCCACGATGCTGCCAGAAGTGACAAATCCGTCGGCCCACGGCACGTCGGAGTCGGTGATAGCGTGGAGCAACAGCGCGCACGCAAGCCAAAGTGCCGCCCACGCGACGGCGCTCAACAGCAAGCCGCGTCTATCTAGGGTGGCGATGCTGAGAGGTGCGTTGGCGTCCTTCGCGTTGGCACGATGGCCGTGCAGCCATTGCCACCATCCCCACATCGCTGCGACCACAAAAAACACATTCACGCCAGCTTCGCCGTAGAGCTTGCTCGCGTAAAACAGCCACACGTAGAGCGCACTCGCCACGATGGTCAGCGGCCAGCCCCAATGAATTTCGAACACGTTGCAGGCGATGTTCGCCAGCGCGAGCACAAAGGCAACCACCTCCAGCCAAGTGACAGCGGAGCCGAGGACGGTGAAGGCGGTTTCAAGCATGGTTGTCTCGCGATGAATCGGCGCTGTAGGAGCGG
>JANXNO010000420.1 GCA_025354075.1 Burkholderiales bacterium
TCGTGAGCACCTTGGCCTGTGCGCGATCAATGCGATAGGTTTCCACAATCAAATCGGCAAACGATTGCACGACAGCCCGCTCCATCAGGATGACAATTTCGCGCTCAGTCGGTGGCAAAAATTTAACGTCGTTGAGCAATACGATGTGACGCGTGCGCGAGGTTTCATATTCACGCACGAAGCGACGCACCACCTCGGCAAGCGCCTCCTGTGCGGGCAGCGACATCGCCGCGACTTCGCCCACCAGCGACTGCAAGCGCTGCATGTACTCCTGCATCAGATCAAATAAAATCGCATCTTTTGACGCGTAGTAGTGATACAACAGGCTCTTGGAAACGCCGCAGCGTGCGGCGAGCGCGGCCATCGTCGCGCTTGGGTAGCCCGCGTCCGCAAACGCGTCGGCAGATTCGTTCAGGATGGTGTCGCGTTGCAGCGAATGAGCGGAGGATGGACCACGGGGCATGACAGGATTCTAGGGGGCTATCTGCCGTCGAAACTCAGTCGCACCCGATCAGTCACCGGGTGCGACTGGCAGGTAAGCACAAAACCGCGATCCACTTCATGTTGTTCCAGCGTGTAATTGGCATCCATTCGCACCTCGCCTTCGAGCACCTGTGCACGACAGGTGCAACACACACCAGCTTTGCAGGCATAGGGAACATCAATGCCACTTGCCAGGACAACATCCAGCACTGAGTCGCCCTTGAAGGCGACGCGTAACTCACGCTCTATACCATCGGCAAGGACCGAGACGGCGGCGCTTTCTCCGCTTTCATTGTGACCGATGTCGGATCGTTCAACGTGTGGCACAGGGCCGGGCACGCCGAACAGTTCTTTATGAATTTTGTGTTGCGGCACGCCCGCTTCCAGACACGCCGCAGCGACCGCTTCGATCATGGCACCGGGACCGCAAATGTAGAGCTCGTCGATGCGCTGCGGATCGATCACGTCAGGAATGAGGCTCGCGATCTTCCCGCCGTCAACCCGGCCATTGGCAATCGGTGCTTCCTGAACCTCACCACTCAACGTGTGAATCAGTTGAAAGCGTGACAAAAACTGATCCCGTAAATCCTCAATCTGCTCGCGAAAAATAATGTCCTTGACGCGACGATTGCCAAACACCAGCGTGACCTGTGAATTAGATTCCGTCTCAAGCGCGGTCTTCAAAATCGACAGGACAGGCGTGATGCCGCTGCCCGCTGCCAGCAGCACAAGGTGCCGCGCACGGCCCGACATTGGTTGGTACACAAAGTGACCATCTGGCGGCAACACATCAATCATGTCACCCGCACGCAGCAACGCATGCGCCCATTGCGAAAACATGCCGCCATCCACCCGCTTGATTGCAACGCGCCACTGCTTTTCATGCGGTGCCGAACACAGCGAATAAGACCGGCGCAGCTCCCGATCACCGACCTCCGCCCGCAACGTGATGTACTGACCCGCTTGAAAGGCGAAGGTGCTTTTCAACGCATCGGGAACTGCAAAACTGACCGAAATGCAATCTGCTGTCTCGCGACTTACATCGAGAATTTCGAGGGAGTGAAAGTGCTGGGCCATAAATGTTTTCTACCAGGAAGCGCCTGGATGTTGTCGCGCGAGCGATTGCATCTCAGCCAGCAAAGTGAGACGACTCGCGCTTGCGGTCGCTGTAAGTAGGTTGGTCGCAGCGTCAGGTAGTGCGGGCATCGACAGCGTCGCTGCGTCAAATGTCGCCTGAATCGAGGCTCGCCATGATGCATTTCTTTCCGCCTGATCGGTGCCATCAACGGTGGTAGCGAGCAACTCATCACAGTACGGCCATAGGCTGACCAACGCGGATTCGATTCGCCGGCGCGACTCGTCGGTTCCATCGCCAAATCGGAGCACCCAGTCGCTGGCGTGACGCAACTGAACTCGCGACTCCTTGACCGCATCAGCGGCGATGTTAGCCAGCGGTCGATCCGTGCCCTGCGCCAGCGAGTCCCAGACCGGTACAAACCACGCTGCCAACAACATCGACCGAGCCATGGTCAATGCGTAATCTCCGTTCGGTAGAGCGACCATCATGAGGTTGCAAAACGCCTCGGGCTCGCGAAAATAGGCAAGCGCATCTTCTGTGACCTCGTCACCACGACGCAACGCGACGAGTTGCAACAGCGCTCGTGCCTGGCCGATCAGGTCCAGCGCAGTATTGGTCAGCGCAATATCCTCCTCCAGTACCGGCCCGTGCCCGCACCATTCAGAGAGGCGGTGGCCCCAGAGCAGGCAGGTGTCAGCCAGCGTTAGCAGTGTTGATTCGGGCAACGCGGTGAGTCTTGATTCAGCCAAGTAGATGTCTTTGTTTGTTGTTGCAACGCCCCTGGGGCCGTGGTCGTCGAAAACGGGTTACATATGCCCAATTTCATCGGGAATATCGTAGAACGTGGGATGCCGGTATACCTTGCTTGCCATCGGGTCGAAGTTGTCCGACTTAAGCGCAGGATCGCTCGCGGTGATTGCGTTCGACGGCACAACCCAAATGCTCACCCCCTCCTGCCGTCGCGTGTAAACGTCGCGTGCAAGTGTTAGTGCATGTTGCGCGTCGCTCGCGTGCAGGCTTCCGACGTGTTTGTGATCAAGCCCTTGCTTGCTACGCACGAACACCTCAAACAGGGGCGTTACGGCTTCTGGCGCTTCAGTCGTCATGCTGCGACCTTCAATGAGGCCTTGCTCAGTGCTGACTTCGCTGCATGCGCGGCGGCGGCCTCCCGCACCCAACGTCCCTCGTCGAACGCCGCCACACGATCAGAAACTCGCGCTGCGTTGCACGGGCCATCGCCCTTCACCACACGCCAAAACTCGTCCCAATCAATCTTGCCAAAGTCGTAATGACCGCGCTCGGCATTCCACATAATTGCCGAGTCCGGCAGCGTCAAGCCCAAAAACGCCGCTTGCGGCACGGTGACGTCTACAAACTTCTGTCGCAAGGCATCGTTGCTGATGCGCTTGATGCCCCAATCGGTCGCCTCGCCGGTATGCGTTGAATCGGAGTCGTGCGGTCCGAACATCATGAGCGTCGGCCACCACCAGCGATTGATCGACTCCTGCGCCATCGCCTTTTGAGCGGGCGTGCCTTCGCACAGTGATCGGACGATGTCAAAGCCCTGACGCTGATGGAACGACTCTTCCTTGCAAATTCGAATCATGGCGCGCGCGTAGGGGCCGTAACTGCACCGACATAGTGGCACCTGATTCATGATGGCAGCACCATCCACGAGCCAGCCGATGGTGCCAATATCAGCCCATGTCTCGGTGGGGTAATTGAAAATGCTGGAATATTTCGCTTTGCCGGCGTGCAGCGCTTCCACCAGCGACTCACGCGTCACGCCCAGGGTTTCGGCGGCTGAGTAGAGATAGAGCCCATGCCCGCCCTCGTCCTGCACCTTGGCCAGCAAAATCTCTTTGCGCTTGAGTGATGGCGCCCGCGTAATCCAACCGCCCTCGGGCAGCATGCCGACCACCTCGGAATGCGCATGTTGCGAAATCTGCCGAATCAGCGTCTTCCGGTAAGCCTCGGGCATGGCGTCCTGTGGCTCGATTTTTTCGTCGCGAGCAATGCGTGCCAGAAATGCTGTCTGTACGTCCCCATCGTCCGCGACGGGCGAAGTTTCTCCGGCGACGACGATGTCAAAAGCTTGTGTGTACACAGTTTGGATTCCCGATACAAAATGCCGACGCGAAAACAAATAGTATTCCCGACCGACCGGTCAGTCAATTATGATGGTGTTGCGGCAAACAAGAAATCCCACCTGACCGCGCAGGATATTGAGCAACATAGCAAGCTATTAATTGCGGGTGAATCCCGGTAGCATCAACCGCCTATGAGCGAATAACGTTCGCGACTGGCAAGACCATCGAGACACGCGGCCCCGATCCGATGGCTGGTGACCATCGTTCGGCGCAAGTTAAACGTCTAGCCAATTGATTTGAGGTGGTGGTGGCAGTATCCCGAATCGCACAGTTGACGAAGATCCCGTTCGGTGCCAACGAGCCGCTGCTTCATCGCGCGCTGGAGGCGGGAGGCATCGGTTTGTGGGACTACTTGCCGGAGACGGGATTAATCGATCTCTATCACAACGTTCTGTCGTTCCAGACGCTGCGGCCTGGGCGCTACTATGGGCCGGTGTCCGACTTCACCGATTACGTGCTGCCAGATGATCGTCCCGCGGTGTCCCGCATGCTGCAGCAGTGTGCAGATCAGATTGACAGCGTCTATGTTGAATTTCGGATTCACACACAGGGGCAAGGCATCGTCTGGCTTGCATGCAAAGGACAGCGGGCTTCGCTTGACGATGGTCGCACGCGCTACGTCGGCGCGATCTCCAACATCACTGATGCGTCCGAGCGGGAGCTCAAGCTGCTTGGCTATCACGAATCTCTCTTCTCGCTGGCGCGAAATCCGCTCGTCGTCGACCGCGCCGATTTCACTCGTGCCTCGGTTCAGATCATTGAGCACAGCGCCGCCACGCTAGGCGTCACGCGTAGCGGGCTCTGGCAGTTCTCTGACGACTTCAGCGAACTGGTTTGCCTGTACCAACACGATTCGCGCGGCACGGAGGGTGCGGCTCCCGTTCCCGACAGCGCCGCCAGTTCAGGCGCGAGCAAACGCGCCGTGCTCAGCGCCAACGATTTCCCGGCGTATTTTGCGGCAATTTCACAACGGCGGAGCCTGGCTGTGGACGACGCGCTCACAGATCCGGTGCTACATGAGTTTCGCGCCGTATATCTGCCGCATACGGGCGTCCGTGCGCTGCTGGATGTTCCGATTTTTCATCATGGCCAGCTGTGGGGCGTGGTGTGTTTTGAGGACTGCAGCAGCAAACGGCATTGGGACAACGATGCGCAGGCGTACGCAGGTTCTGCCGTCGACCTTCTGGCGCTTGCGTTTGAAGTCGCTGAACGCGCAAAGTCGGAAACTGAACTCGCGGCAACGCGTGATCGTCATCGCGCGTTTATTCAGGCAAGCCTCGACTCAATCTGGTCGGTGGACGTTCCAGATGGAATTGACACTGCCCTGACGCCGCAAAACCAGATCGATTTATTGCGGCAACATGCGCTGATTACCGACGTCAACGCCGCGTTCGCACGGGACTATAGCCTCGATGCTGTTGACGTTGTGGGCCGCGCGCTTTCGGCGTTTATGCCCGAGCTGTTCAAAGGCTCGTCGCTACGCGACTGGATCGACCGCGGATACCGGCTTATTGAGCGTGAGCTGCGGCTTAAGGTGAAGGGTGAAGATCATCGTTGGCTATCGCTCACCCTTTTGGGGGTGGTGGAAGATGGCAAGCTGGTGCGTATCTGGGGCGCGCGTCGCAACATCACGGACCGCAAGCGTTACCAGTCGTTGCTTGAACACCTGGCCTTCCGTGACCCATTGACAGGCTTGCTCAACCGCCAGCGCATGGTCAGCGAAATCAACGAAGTCATCGAAATGGCTGAGGCGCAGTCCGCCGATTCTGTGGCCACCCTGTTGTTGCTCGATTTGAACCAGTTCAAGGACATCAACGACACGCTTGGGCACGGTGCGGGCGACGAAGTCCTGCGACAAATGAAAAACCGGTTCGACGAGGCCCTGGCGTTCGAGAACGCGGTCGCGGCGCGACTCGGTGGCGACGAATTTGGCGTGTTTGCGCGCGGCGTAGGTACCGCTGAAGGCGCGATGCGGATCGGTGAGGCCATCACCACCGCCCTGGCGCACCCGTTCATCATCGGTGGCGGCAAATTTCACGTGTCGGCCAGCATTGGGGCGGCGATCTATCCAACACACGGACGAAACTTTTCCGAGTTATCGCGCTGCGCCGATGAGGCGATGTATCACGCCAAACAAACGGGCGGTGGCGTGCGTTTGTTCAGCCGCAGTACGGTGGTGTTCGAGCAGCGCAAATTGCTATTGCTTGCAGGCCTTCCGCAAGCCATTGATCGCGGCGAACTGGTGCTCGAATTTCAGCCCATTATCAATTGCCTGACGCGCAAACCGGTGCGCATGGAAGCGCTGGTGCGCTGGAATCATCCTGAATACGGGCGGCTTACCGCCAAGGACTTTGTGCACAAAGCAGAAATGTCAGACTCGATCCGCGTGTTGACCCGCTGGGTGATCGAGACGGCGCTGCGTGCTGCGCGCGACTGGCAGGCCACGGCGCCGGGTGTCGGCATTGCGGTCAATATTTCGCCGCGCCTACTCGGCGACTCAGTCATCGTGGCCCATCTGCAAAAGAGCATCAAAAAGTTTGGCCTTCCAGCGCGCCTGGTTGACCTTGAAATCACGGAGACCTCGCTCATTCACAATCCTGACCGGGCGGCGGAAATTCTCGCGGACTGCAGGGCGCAGGGCTTCTCCATCGTGATTGACGACTACGGCGTTGGCTTTTGCTCGCTCGCCTATTTGCGTCGGCTGCCGTTGAAGGGGCTGAAGATGGACAACTCGTTTGTCACCCGCGTGATGCAGAGCGCGGAGGACGCGATCATCGTGCAGTCCACGATTGCGCTGGCCCATAACCTCGGCCTGACAGTCGTCGCAGAGGGGGTTGAGGATGCCGCAACGTTGAAATTTCTGGAGCAACACGGCTGCGATTTCGCGCAGGGTTACGGCATTTCGCATCCGCTTATCCTGGCGGACACCCTCAAGTGGCTGCACACCACCATGCCTCCAGCACCACCTTCTGCCCCGTTGCGTGCAGTCAGCTAGCGGCGCAACTCAACTATTACCAATGAACTTCACCACCATTACCTACCAAACGGTGGGCAGCATCGCGCGGCTCACGCTTAACCGCCCCGAGCGCATGAACGCGTTCACGCAAACCATGCACGAGGAACTTCGCGCCGCGATTGGTCTGGTGACGCTCGACGGCTCGCGCGTGCTGGTCATTACCGGTGCTGGTCGTGGCTTTTGTGCGGGTCAAGATCTCAATGATCGCGCCGTTGTACCGGGTGAAGCGGTGGATCTGGGCGAATCGGTTGAAACGAACTACGCGCCGCTCGTCAAATCGCTGCGCTCGCTGCCGATACCCGTCATCGCCGCAGTCAACGGCGTGGCAGCAGGTGCCGGATGTAATTTTGCGCTCGCATGCGACCTGGTGGTAGCAACCCAGAGCGCTAGTTTTTTGCAGCCTTTTTGCAAGCTCGGACTGATTCCTGACACCGGCGGCTCATACTTTTTGCCGCGGCTTGTCGGCACGCAGCGCGCCATGGGATTGGCCCTGATCGGCGACAAAATTTCCGCCCAGCGCGCCGCAGTCATCGGTCTCATCTGGGAATGTGTGCCCGATGCGGACTATCTGGCACGCATTGATGCGCTCGCCGCGCAATTGGCCTCCGGCCCCACCCTCGGTTTTTCACGCACCAAACAGGCAATTTACGCCAGTTCGAACAACACGTTCGACGCACAACTTTCGCTCGAAGGCGCGCTGATGCGCGAATGCGGCTTCTCCGCAGACTATCGCGAAGGCGTAGCTGCATTCAAGGAAAAGCGTGCTGCCGTATTCAACGGCCGATAGGACTTTTGCCAGCAGTTTTACGATACAGCTTTCTTCTGTAAGCGCCATTCTGTGTGGCCATATGCAGTAAAAAGTCAGAAAGTCGATAAATAACGTTAACGGTCTCTATGCCCAGCGTCGACGCCATTTTTTTATAAAAGCTGATTGAATTTCCGCCCTGTGTCGCGCGCCACGGTCATCGAGGTGACAGAACCTGAATGCACCTGCACCGCAGCAGCCAACCCCGCGTCCAGCCTCGCAGCCGCAATCACACCCAGCGTCGCCACCGCCTGCACGTACGGCAGCGCAGCGGCGGCCAGCGCGCCGGTTGCGGCCTGCGGCACTTGCGCCGGAATGTTGGGCACACAGAAATGCACGACGCCCGCTTCCACGTAAATCGGCGCGCTCCAGGTGGTTTGTCGCGACGTCTCAGCGACACCACCCATATCAATGCCGATGTCGATGAACACCGCGCCGCGCGGCATTGATCGCATCGCTTCTCGTGTGATGAGTTTGGGTGACAACGCACCCGCCACGCTCACCGCGCCGATCAAAACATCGCACTGCGGCAGCAGCGAAAGTAGCGAATCGATGCCCGCACACGGAACGCCTTTCGGTAATCGCCTCCTGAGCGAATGCGCGCGACTTTCGTCGCGCAGCACCACCGTCACGTCGCAACCCAAACGATAAAACGCCTCAGCCGCAGCCAAGCCGGAAACGCCAGCGCCGATGATTACGATGCGTGCATCAGGCCCCAGCAACACACCGCGTCCGCCCTGTGCAGTGTGCAGGCACCACTGCGCAATGCTCGCGCTCATCGTGCCTGCGATGCGCGACATCGGAGCGAGCACCGGCGCGTTGCCAGCCGAATTGGTGATCGCCTCGTAGGCCACAACGCTGACGCCAGCACGCAACAACGCGTCGAGCAGCATCACGTCACGCGCAACCTGCGCGAAACCGCAAAGAATCTGGCCGCGTTGCAACAACGCAAATTCCGACGGCTGAATTTCCTTCACTTTGGCAATGATGTCGCTGGCGTAAACCTGCGCCGCGTTATCTGCGATTTCAGCACCAGCGTCTCGATAGTGCGCATCGGTGAAACCCACCAACACCCCCGCCCCTGTTTCAACGCAAACGCGATGCCCCCGCTCCGTCAGGAGCTTTACTTCAACAGGCGTGAGGCCGGCGCGTGCCTCGCCTGACTTGATTTCTTTGGGAATACCGATGGATTTCATAGCGCTAGATTGTAG
>JANXNO010000434.1 GCA_025354075.1 Burkholderiales bacterium
CGAGCTGATCATTGATCAAACGTCAAAATTTCCGGCACTGATGCCAGTGCGGGCGTTGCTGCCGCAGCAGTCAGGAGTGCAACCGGACGACCTGTTCGGCAATGGCCATCGCACCAGTGAGGCCGGGCGATTCGATCCCAAACAGGTTGACGAGTCCCGGCACACCATGGGTTGCGGGGCCGTCGATTCGAAAGTCGGCGGCTGGCTCGCCGGGTGCGTAAATTTTGGGGCGCACACCGCTATAGCTTGGATGCAGGGCGTGGTCGGGTAGCGCAGGCCAATAGCGGCGCACTGCATCATAAAAGCGATCAGCACGCCGTGGGTCGACTGCGTAGTCAATGGCGTCGGGATCGTTGCCCCCGAGCCATTCAAGATCGGGGCCGAACCTCGCTTGACCGCCGAGATCGAGCGTCAGATGCACGCCGAGCCAGGCACCATCCGGGGCCGGGTAAATTAAATGGCGGAACGGCGCCTTGCCCGCGAGCGCGTAGTACGAACCCTTGGCGTAGTGCTCCTGCGGAATGTGCCGCGCTGACAAGCCGAGAAATTTTCTGGCGAGATGCGTTGCATGAAGACCTGTCGCGTTAACGACCGTGTGGGCTTGCAACTCGGTGATCGCATCCCCTGAACGGACTGTCAGCACCGCCCCCTCCCGATGCGTGAAATCGGCACCCAACACGCACGATTCAAGCGCGACCATACCGCCCGCGTGTTCCAGATCGCCTTGCAGCGCGATCATAAATCCATGACTGTCGACGATGCCTGTGGTCGGTGACAGCAAAGCTGCCGAGCATGAAAGTGACGGTTCCAGCGCGCGTGCTTCAGCAGCGGTCAGCCAGACCACAGGAACGCCATTGGCGAGCGCTTTTGCCTGAAGCGACCCAAGCGCAGCGTGTTGCGATGGATCGGTCGCGACAATCAACTTTCCCGGGTGCGCATGGGACACGCCGCGTGCCGCGCACAGCTCGTACAGCAACTGCTTGCCACGCACGCAAAGCTTCGCTTTGTTCGAACTCGGTTCGTAGTACAGGCCAGCATGAATCACCTCGCTATTGCGCGAGCTCACCCCGTGCCCAATGCCGCTCTCGCGCTCCAGCACCATGGTCTCGCGCCCGGCTTGTGCAAACGCCCGACCGACGGCAAGGCCCACCACACCGGCGCCGATAACCAACGTGTTTATTTTTTCCATGCTTGGCTCAGGACAGCCGCGCGGTGAGCGCCAGCCCCAGTTGGCAAAAGCGTCCCGCAATCGAGGCCTGGGTGAAGTTTCCAATGCAGCGCATGGAAAACTGCCCTTCAACCAATACCACCATGAACTGATCGGGCTTAATCGAGGCGTCATCAAGCACCTTTGACAGCAATGCTTCCGTTTTCTCGTTGATCAAGCCGACGGCCAGGGCGGCTCGGCTGGCCAACACGACGTAGCGCGCCTGGAACCATTTGCTGCCGACATGAATGGTCGGCAGGTCTTCGTTGATCCAGTCGGCGTGCTGGTCTCCGGCGACAGACCATCCCACGGCGGCACCGGCCCACGTTTCGCGGGTCGCTAATCCGGCCAGCGCGCCGGCGAATTGTTTCAATTCGTGCTGGTCGCGATCCGTTGTGTTGACGGTCTCGGTTCGCTTTCTGGCTTGATATTCGCCCTGCGGCACAATGAAAATCCGGTCGCCCTGGTTGAGTTTGCGCATCTGCCAGATCGCCTGATTGGGCTGCCTTTGACTACGGTCGAAAAAGCCTTCGCCGGTACGCAGCACGGCCATCCGCCACGCGTTAGCGCCGCGCCTTCCGGAAAGCTGTCGCGTGTAGTCGCTGCGCCATCCCGATTTTGCCGCGAGCGCACGCCACTCGCGGCGCGACCTGAGTTTCTGCCTGGGGGCAAATGACATCTGCAGCGCGTTGCTTAACAGCAGGGCCACTACACACACCACGAGCACAACCAGGACCGCTAACAGGGCCTTGCTGTACGGTGAGGCCGTCGTATCAGCAAAAAACTGAAGCAAGGGTTCGAGGGTTTCGTTCACGCTGGGTTGGCAGGTGCATGCCGTGCTGCGCACAGCAAGTCGGGACGGCAACCGGCGACACCACAGGGTGACGACGAGACACAAACTTTGACCGGATACATCATGATTCGACACTGCATCATTGGCGGGCAACACTATTCCATATGACTGCGAAAACAATACCACACGGCCTCAAGCGTGATTGGCGAAGATCGGACACATGCGCGGTGGCCGGCTTGTGCTGTCTGCGGCTAGCATGCTG
>JANXNO010000436.1 GCA_025354075.1 Burkholderiales bacterium
CATACGTTCATTAAGCGCCAGCGCAACGCCCTCAGGCACGCCAACAGGTTTGACATACCCATTCTCGATCCTCGTGCCTAAAAAATCAGCTAAATCCGTAACGTCGCGTTTCAATAAATCGTCTGCCGCGCAGACTCCTAGGGACGGAAAAAATACCGGGCGTTGCGCTTGGCGTGATCACACGCATCATCTCACTGCCAGCCAAACGAATCGATTTAGTCATGTACTTGTCGCTTTGTACGCCGGTACATCATACGTTAGCGTCTGCGAAAAAAAGGGGCTTGAATCGCTGGTGAGAAACGCGAACGACCGCCGCGGTGCACGGTGTTGCGCCGACGCCCATGACGGGTGAATATTTGCGGCATTTTTAAGCGACAGAGGCGCGAAATGTAGTTATAGCTTTTTGGCGAAAGAGCCATTAGGAAAGGGCTCGCATCATGTTTAGCCGAATAGTCGACTAAAGCGATTTCTTGGTGTAATGCCCATGTCGCGCGAGCGTTGCGATAAAAAGTTGCTGCAATTTCCATTGTCACCGATGTGTTCGCCACCCGATTTGGTGGCGAGGACAATGGCGCGCGTTGCGCTAGCTGCACTTCGCCTTGATGTCGGCCGGTACTTCAATGGCCTTGATGCGGTCGCCGTCTCGTATGCAAAAAGCGCGCACCTCCGTGCCTTCGCAGATCAGCGTGTCTTCACGCATCACGATGTGTTGCATGATGAAAACTTTGGGTCGCCATTCAGTGATTTCGGTTTGAATCTCGATGGTTTCGCCATAGGTCGCGGGCTTCATGAAACGGGTGTTGATTTCGAGCAGCGGCGTGCCGATGATGCCGGTCGTTTTCACTAACTCGCGCCAAGGCTGCACCCCATGACTCACGAAGAAGTGCAGCGATGCCGCATCCATCCATTTTGAGAAATTTGGAAAGAACACGATGCCAGCAGGATCGCAATCGCCGAATTGAATATCGACTTTGAAAACGGTTTTCATATTGCCTGAACATTAACGCAATCAATCCTTAACGTGGGCGGCTCCGCCGCGACGGTCGCCGTACGGTGTTTGGTGCGCTCACTCCAAAGCTCACTCGTCTATATGACACGCGATGCAACCGACGTAAACTCTATAGTTAACCTAACGTTGCGCGCACTGCGACGTCCACACGCATAAATCTCAGGAGGACTGTTCGCTCATGACTACCCGCTACGAAGTACGCGATGGCGTTGCCATCTTAACGCTCGACAATCCTCCGGTTAACGGACTTTCCTATGCGCTTCGTGTCGCATTCGCGGAAGGGCTGGACAAAGCGAACGCTGATGCATCGGTGAGAGCTATCGTGGTCACCGGTGCTGGCAAGGCGTTTTCGGGCGGCGCTGACATCAAGGAGTTTGGATCGCCCCGCGCGGTGGCTGAGCCTAATCTGCTGTCGCTGATTCGCGCTTGCGAACTCTCATCGAAACCTGTCGTCGCCGCCGTGCACAGCGTTGCAATGGGCGGTGGGCTTGAGCTGGCACTTGGTTGCCATTACCGCGTCACCGCGCCCGGCGCGAGCATCGCGCTGCCGGAAGTCAAGCTGGGCCTGATCCCTGGCGCGGGTGGCACCCAGCGTTTGCCACGCGTGATCGGCGTTGAAGCCGCGCTCAACATCATCGTGTCCGGCGAGCCGGTGAAAAGCGAATTTATCGCGAGCTTCCCCGGACAAAAACTGTTCGACAAGGTGATTGAGGGCGATCTCCTGGCGGGCGCGATTGCGTATGCGCTTGAGAAGGCAGATGTGCGTCCGCTGCCGCTCGTACGCGACATGCGTGTTGGGCATCCTGAAGCCGACGCGTACTTTGCGTTCGCCCGCAACACAGTCGGCGTGACGGCCAAGGGCTACCCCGCGCCGCTCAAATGCGTCGAGGCGGTGCAGAACGCCACCAAGATGAAATTCGACGATGGCATGAAGGCCGAGCGCGAGATTTTCACCAACCTCATGTTCACGCCCGAGTGTGTATCGCTGCGTCACTTGTTCATCTCCGAGCGCGCAGCGTCGAAGATTCCGGATGTGCCTGAAGACACACCCAAACGCGACATCAAAAAGGTCGGCATCATCGGTGCGGGCACGATGGGCGGCGGCATCGGCATGAACTTCCTGAATGCGGGCGTGCCGGTCATCATTCTCGAAATGAAGCAGGAGGCCATCGACAAAGGCTTCGGCGTCATTCGCAAAAATTATGAAGCGCAGGTCTCCAAGAAAAAACTCAAGCAGGACGTGCTCGACACTCGCATGGGCATGCTCACCAGCACGCTCGATTACGCTGATTTGAAAGACTGCGACCTCATCATCGAGGCCGTGTTTGAAGACATCGGCGTGAAAGAAAAAGTGTTCACCGCGCTTGACGCGGTGGCGAAGCCCGGTGCGATCCTCGCTTCGAATACCTCAACGCTCGACGTCAACAAGATTGCTAACTTCACCAAGCGTCCACAAGACGTGGTCGGCATGCATTTCTTCTCACCCGCCAACGTGATGAAGCTGCTGGAGGTCGTGCGCGGCGAAAAAACCGCGAAGGATGTGCTGGCAACGGTCATGGCGATCTCGAAAAAGATCAAGAAAACGGCGGTTGTTTCCGGCGTGTGCGACGGCTTCATTGGCAACCGCATGATCGAGCAGTATGGCCGTCAAGGTGGCTTTTTGCTGGAAGAGGGCTGCACGCCGCAGCAGGTCGACAAGGCGATTGAAAAATTCGGCTTCGCGATGGGCCCGTTCCGCATGGGCGACCTGGCAGGCAACGACATCGGCTGGGCGATTCGCAAACGTCGCTATGTCGAAAAGCCCAATCTGCGCTACAGCAAAACGGCCGATCTGCTCTGTGAAATGGGTCGCTTCGGACAGAAAGTTGGCAAGGGCTGGTACGACTATCTGCCCGGCAAACGCGACGCTATTCCGAACGCCGAAGTTGAGGCGATGATCGTTAAACATCGTGAAACGCTGGGCGTCACACCACGCAAAATCTCGGACGATGAAATCGTGCATCGCCTCGTGTTCTCACTGGTCAACGAAGCCGCGCACATCCTCGAAGAAGGCATCGCCAACAAGGCAAGCGATATCGACATCGTTTACATCTTCGGCTACGGCTTCCCACCGCAGCGCGGCGGCCCGATGAACTACGCAAACCAGATCGGCCTGTTCAACGTCGTGCAAATGATGAAGAAATTCCAGCAGAACCCGCTGGATGATGCGAAGTTTTGGGAGCCAGCGC
>JANXNO010000445.1 GCA_025354075.1 Burkholderiales bacterium
AACGCCTGTTTCGCAGTCGTGTCAAATTGGTACTGCATTGACTCAAGCATCAACGAGGCGATTTGATCAAGTTCCAGCGCTGAATAGTCTGGGAAGTCGATGTGGTGTGCGACCCGCGACGACATACCCGGATTCGACTCAAAGAAGCGGCTCATGCGATCCTTGTATCCTGCGAAAATGACCACCAGATCGTCACGGCTGTTTTCCATCACCTGCAGCAGTATCTCGATAGCCTCTTGCCCGTAATCGCGTTCGTTTTCCGGGCGATACAAGTAGTACGCCTCGTCAATAAACAGCACGCCACCCATCGCCTTTTTCAGGATTTCTTTGGTCTTGGGCGCGGTGTGCCCGATGTATTGCCCAACCAGATCGTCGCGCGTGACGGCGATCAGATGGCCTTTGCGCACGTAACCCAACCGATGCAGGATGGACGCCATGCGCATCGCAACCGTCGTCTTGCCCGTACCGGGATTGCCGGTGAAGCTCATATGCAGGCTTGGAGCACCGCTTGTGAATCCACGTTGCGCGCGTAACTTGTCGACTATCAGCAGCGCAGCAATGTCGCGAATGCGCGCCTTCACCGGAGCGAGACCGATCAACTCACGATCAAGTTGATCAAGTAGTTCCTTGATGCCCGATTCCGCCAGTGTTTCGCGAAGCGAGATGGGCGTCGCCTTCAGAGGCTCAGGTATGTGTTGCGAATTGATCATGAGGTTTCTCTGTAGGAGCGGCTCTGCCACGACCTTGTATGGCGCAGCGATACGGGGGGCGGCGGAGCCGCTGCTACAAGACGTTTGCCACGCTAATACCGCGATCCCGCCGGATTGTTTTGCATGGCATAACTCTCAATCGAATAGCGCAACGTGCGGCCCGGTTTCTCGGTGCGAATCAACCGGAATCCCGGTTCGTTCTCGGGCCGCTGCACGATGAACGAGAGCACCACGGACTCGGTGCCGTGCGTTGAGTCAAATGCCATTACGCGGATGTAATGCCTCGGAAATGTTTTGCGACAAGCATTGATTTCCAGCAAGATCGCCGCTGCGTCACGAATGTCAAACATCGGGTTGCCGTACATGTCCCAGTAGGTATTGCGCGGATGCGGGTCGTCGGTGTATTCAATCGATACCGCCCAGCCTTTGCCAAGACAGTATTCGAGTTGCGCAGTGATTTGCTTGTCGGTCAGGTCGGGCAGAAAAGAAAAAGTGCCTTGAGTGATGCGCATGTTGTTCTCCAGAATAGGCGAGGCTTAGGACACTGAAACGGTCGGCGCGAAATCGGACGTATCGGTCGCCGTGTAATTGAACGATATGTCGCCCCACGTATCGAGCGCAGCGCGCAGCGGGCTGCACCATTTAGCGGCGTCGCGGAGCACGTCCAACCCTTCGTTTTTGATGTCGCGGCCCTCGTTGCGCGCGAGCACCATCGCCTCCAGCGCCACGCGATTTGCGGTCGCGCCTGCCTGAATTCCGTCGGGATGACCAATCGTTCCACCACCGAATTGCAACACCACATCGTCCCCAAACAAGTCGATCAGTTGATGCATTTGCCCAGCGTGAATACCCCCCGAGGCGACCGGCATGACTTTGCGCAACGCGCCCCAATCCTGGTCAAAGAAGATGCCGCGCGGCAAGTCCACTTTGGTGTGCGTATCGCGGCAAATGTTGTAGTAGCCCTGCACCGTCATTGGGTCGCCCTCAAGTTTCCCGACCGCCGTGCCCGCATGAATATGGTCGACGCCCGCCATGCGCATCCATTTGGCAATCACGCGAAACGACACGCCGTGATTCTTCTGTCGCGTGTAGGTACCGTGCCCCGCGCGATGCAAGTGCAGAATCATGTCGTTCTGGCGACACCAGTGCGACATGGACTGGATGGCTGTGTAGCCCACCACCAGGTCAATCATCACGATCACCGAACCCAGTTCTTTCGCGAATTGCGAGCGGCGATACATCTCTTCCATCGTGCCCGCAGTCACGTTGAGATAGCTGCCTTTTACCTCGCCTGTTTCAGCGGACGCCTTGTTGACCGCATCCATCACAAACAGGAATCGATCACGCCAGTGCATGAATGGCTGCGAGTTGATGTTCTCGTCATCCTTCATGAAGTCGAGCCCACCCTTGAGGCCCTCGTACACCACGCGACCGTAGTTGCGGCCCGACAAACCGAGCTTCGGCTTGGTCGTGGCTCCCAGCAGCGGGCGACCAAACTTGTCAAGCCGTTCACGTTCAACACTGATGCCGGTTGGCGGGCCGGGAAAGGTTTTCATGTATGCGACCGGAAACTGCATGTCCTCTAAGCGGGCCGCCTTGAGCGGCTTGAAGCTGAACACGTTGCCGATGATCGAGGCCGTGACGTTGGTGATCGATCCTTCTTCAAACAGCGAGAGGTCATACGCCACGTAGCAAAAATATTGTCCCGGCGTGTTCGGTACCGGATCAACGCGGTACGCTTTGGCTCGATACATGTCGCAGGCGGTCAGTCGATCCGTCCACACGACCGTCCACGTCGCAGTGGACGACTCACCCGCGACGGCGGCGGCCGCCTCAATGGCGTCCACACCGTCTTGTGGCGTGATGCGAAACAACGCCAGGATGTCGGTTGCTTTCGGCTCGTAGTCGCCATCCCAGTAGCCCATCTGGGCGTACTTCAACACGCCTGCGGAATAGCGCTTTTTCTGGTCAGTAATTTGCGTGGAATCGGCTGTACTCACGTGGCCTCCTTTGAAAACTTGCGTCCCCGCATCGCTCGCCGCAGCGTCGTGCAGATCAAAAACATGCAACAACTTTACAAAGAATGCCGAATAAGGTCGAATCACTTATTGTTAAATTTACATAAGCTCTGCCTTAAGTATTAATTGAGACTCAAGTGCGCAAATACACGCTCCGCCAAATCGACACATTTTGGGAAATTTGCCGCGATCTGTCCGTGTCGAGCGCGGCGACGCGCCTGCACATTACGCAGCCTGCCGTATCGATGCAGCTCAGGCAGCTTGAGGACGCTGTCGGCCTGCCGCTCACTGAACATGTGGGTCGCCGCATCAAACTGACTGCAGTGGGCGAAGAGTTTCGCCAGTATGCAAGCGACGCGATAGCACAGCTTCAGACGCTTGACGACGTCGTCAATCGCGCCCACGGCTTGCGCGGTGGCAGCGTTATCGTAGCTATCGTGAGCACAGCGAAATACTTTGTGCCAATGCTGCTCGTTCACTTTCGCCGCAAGCATCTGGGCATCACGATCAAGCTGCTGATTGACAACCGCGAGGCCATCATAGGTCGACTAGCGCGGAACGAAATCGATCTTGTGATCATGGGCCGCTCGCCCGACGAAATTGATTGCATCGCGCAACCGTTTGCGACTAATCCGCTTGGGATCGTGGCTGCGCCGGAGCATCCGTTGTCACGACGCAAACGCGCGCCTTTGTCTATCCTGAAGGACGAACTATTCGTGGTGCGCGAAACGGGCTCCGGTACGCGGCAGGCAATGGATCGCTTCTTTGCGAAACACAAAATGAAGTTGAACGTCGCGATGGAAATGCCGAGCAACGAAACCATCAAACAGGCCGTGATGGCAGGGATGGGGCTGTCGTTTTTGTCGGTGCGTACGGTGCGTCATGAGCTGGCGTCAGGCCGACTGGCGCTGCTCGACATCGTCGGCCTGCCGATCATGCGCGACTGGTACGTGACACATTTGTCGAACAAACGCTTGTCGCCCGCTGCGGTAGCTTTACGGGATTTTCTTCTGCGAGAGGGTGGCCCGCTGGTGGAGGTGTGGGCGTGATGCGTCCGTACTGCGTCGCATTGCCATAATGCAGCTATGAAAATTTATCAAGTCGGCGGCAGCGTTCGCGACAAACTGCTCGGCCTGCCCGCTGTAGATCGTGACTACGTGGTCGTTGGCGCGACGGTGGACGAGATGCTTACGGCAGGTTATCAGCCAGTCGGCAAAGACTTCCCCGTATTTCTGCATCCCAAAACAAAAGAGGAATACGCGCTTGCACGTACCGAACGCAAGAGCGGGCGCGGCTACACCGGATTTGCGTTTCAGGCTGACCCTGATGTGACGCTTGAAGAGGATTTGCTGCGTCGTGATTTGACGATTAACGCGATGGCGGTTGATGCCGATGGCACGCTGATCGATCCCTACGGCGGCGCGAAGGACGTCGCCGTAAAAGTATTGCGCCACGTCAGCGATGCCTTCGCGGAAGACCCGTTGCGCGTGTTGCGTCTCGCTCGTTTTGCGGCGCGATTCACAGCGTTCACCGTCGCGCCAGAAACACTGACATTGTGCAAAAAACTGGTTGATGAAAGCGAGGTGCGCGAGCTGGTCGCCGAGCGCGTTTGGCAGGAGATTTCGCGCGGGCTGATGGAGGCGCAGCCATCGCGCATGTTCGAGGTGTTGCGTGCCTGCGGTGCGCTGGCTGAGCTAGCGCCGGAGTTGGATCGCCTGTGGGGCGTACCGCAAAAAGCGCAGTGGCATCCCGAGATCGACACCGGCATTCACATCATGCAGGTGATCGACTATGCAGCCAATCGCAGGTGGCCGCTGGCGACACGGTTTGCGGCGCTGACGCACGATCTGGGCAAAGGTTTGACGCCCGCCGACATCCTGCCCGCACATCATGCGCACGAGGCGAGCAGCGCGAAACGGGTGGCGGCGTTATGCGAGCGCTGGCGGGTGCCCCGAGACTGCACCGAGCTGGCGACGCACGTCGCGGCGGAGCACAACAATCTCGGCAAGCTGGCCGATATGCGGCCCGCGACAGTGCATGACGTACTGATGCGCTGCGACGTGATGCGGCGGCCAGAGCGCTTTGTGCAGATGCTGGATGCGTGTGAGGCGGACAAGTCGTCGCGGCGCGCTGTAGGGCTGCCTGAGAGCGCGGGCGAGCCCTTTGTAGCCCGGGCGCATGCTATGGCTGCGCTCGCAGCGATGCAGTCGGTGGACGCGGGTGCGGTGGCTGCGGCGATGGTGGCGCTTGGCAAGCCAGAGCGCATTGCCGAGGCGGTACGTGAGGCACGAATTGAGGCGATCCGGGTGGCACGAGCGCCGCTTCTGTAGGAGGGGTTCCACCCCGACCGGTTGGCATGCAGGTCCACGGTTTTCGCGGTGGAATCGCGCCCACATTTAAGGCTCATACCCGCATTAGCTTTGCGCCGAAAAGCTTATTTAATGTGGGCTTAAACGCTAATTTGACCGATTATCGACTTTAGCCGTTTATCCAGGCTAAGCCCAGTTCGGTTAGGGCTTTCAGAAAAAAGCTGAAAGCAATTTTCAACCCTGCAACCGACTCGCCACCCTCCCGAAAAGCGCTGAGTCCGCACGCGTCAATTCATCAATAATGGTGAAGTGATTGAGCCCGGGAATCTCCCACTCGATCACATCCTTCCAGCAGGTGCCGAGCAACTGGTTTTGTCGTGGAAACTCTTCCAGCTCTGCGCCGCCGACCGCTGCGGTCAATTCGCAATCGACGCGGCGCTCGCGATAGGCCGGGCTCATTGCCAATGCCTCAACGTTGGTCAGCTTAAGTGCTTCGTTCAAATAAATCGGCACCAGCGGTTCGAGGTCAAACAGTCCGCTGATGGCCGTTGCCGACACGAACGGCGTGGCAGGCAGACGATGCGTCGTCCAGTCAACCGTCATGCACCACGCGGTGAGATGTCCGCCCGCTGAGTGGCCCGCGAGCGTGAGTTTTTCGCGGTTCAGATCGAGTCCGGCAGCGGCCTTCCACACATAGCTCACGGCTGCTTCGATCTCGCCCGCAATGCCGCGTATGGTCGTCTGCGGGCACAGCGTGTAACCAACGATGACCGCTGCCATGCCGTTGGCCACGAACGGCGCAGCGATCACGCTCCAGTCGTCTTTCGACAGGCGCTGCCAGTAGCCGCCGTGAATGAAGATCAGCGCAGGCCAGCCGCTGGCGGGTGGGGTGCCCTTCGGCGTGAAAACGTCAAGCGTGTTGCGTGCAAGCGGGCCGTACACCGCATCGCGAACGCCGGAGGATTCATCGCGAACGCGCTGACTTTCATGTTGCCAGCGCGGCAGCAAAGTGTCCGCCCAGTTGGGCACAGCGGCACCGTTGTTGTAGCGTCGCGCAAGCTCGTCAAGGGGCAAGTCAGGAACCATCAAATCACCTGTCATTCCCGCGAAGGCGGGAATCAAGCGCCTAACTGTATGCGAAGCAGCGATTTATCGCTAGCGTCAGCCTGAATTGCCGCCGCTGTGACTATGACAACTGCGGGCGGTCAATGCGCGCTCTGCTTGGGGTCACCACTGAATATCGCCAGCAAGCTGGCGCTCACAATAAACGCGCCACCGAGCAACGTGCTCTGCGTGATCGTCGCTGCGCCGCCTAGCCACGAGCTTAGCGTTGCCACCAAAATCTCCGCAAGCATCAGCGTCGACAGCACGTTGGCGGGTAAGCGCGATGCAGCGTATTGCAGCGCGAGGTTGCCGACCAGCACAAACGCGGTGAACAGCGCGATGCCGAGCCACGCGATGGGTTGCGGCGCGAGCGTCAGCGGCTTGCCCAGCAACGCCAATGAAGCAATAACCATCGGCGCGATGATCACCGCACCGATGAACATGCCGAGCGCGCGCGCCTCTTGTGGCGTTGCCGAATATTTGCGCAAGATCACGTTGTTCAAGCCGAAGAAAAATCCGCCGGCGACTGCGAGCCAATCGGCCCACGAGTCCGGAATCGGAAATCGCAATTCGCCGTTACCGAGCACCAGCGCCGCGCCGATCAGGGCGAGCGCGGTCCGCGCCAGCGCGGCAGGCGTGATGCGCTCGGCCAGCAACCAGCGCGCGAGCAGCACCACCCACATCGGCATCAAATAAAACAGTAGGACCGCACGCACCACGTCCCCCGTTGCCAGCGCGGTGTTGAAGCAGGCGTTGGTCATGCCCGAGGCAATCACCAGCCAGCCCAGCGTGGCGCGGTGTTGCCACAACAATTTTGCCGAACCGGGTCGTGCGATGAGCACCGCAACGGCACAGGCCGCAAACACAAACCACGTCGCCCACAGCGAGGGAATACCGCGCGCTTCAAGCCAACGGAGGGGATACCAGGAAAGCCCCCAGATGGAGGCATTGATGAGCGCGCCGAGGGCCGCTACGAACGAAAGATGCTGCATGCGGCGATTATGCCGGGGCGGTGTGATGGCCGTTGTGTAGGGTGCGCACAAAATGCGCACCTCGTTGCAGGCGTGACCGTTATCGGTAGACGCGCCGTCGGTGCGCGCTCGGGCGCACACCCTACGCACTAAGTTACATCACGCCGCCCGCATCGCTTTCTTGTGCGTCTTCGCGAGCGCTTGCAGGTATTCCATCTGGTCGGCGAGGATATGACGGTTGGCGAGAATCATCTTCTCGCTTTTGACCGGGCGGTAAGGCACATAGAGCAGACGAATGCCCGCCTGCTCTGGGGTGCGTCCGGCTTTGCTTAGATTGCAATCGCGACACGCGGTGACGCAGTTTTCCCACGTGTCCTTGCCGTTTTGTGAGCGCGGAATGATGTGATCGCGCGTCAATTCACTCTCCGCAAATTCGTCGCCGCAGTAACCACACAGATGGCGGTCTCGTGAAAAAAGCAGGCGGTTGTCGCGTCCGGGCAGCGCCGAAACGGGGCTCCAGGTGCTGTGTTTGTGCTCGCCGTCGCAGGCGATGATGGACGCAACTTCGATCACGCTGCGTTCGCCGCTTTTGCGTTGAATGCCGCCACGAAAGGTGAAAATAACTTGGCCCAAAGACCACACCACGCCGCCGCGTGCGTATTGGGAAACTGCATTTTCGGGCGTCATCCAGCCCTTCGGCTGACCGCCGGAATCAAGTGCCAAAATCGCTAACGACATCGGTTTCCTGCTCCCCTAGGCAACTGACACCGAATACGCAAATAACGTATCGGGAGCGCCTTGGAATCGTAACTTACCACGAATTGGTTACTGTTGCTCGCGCCCCGCGCGTGCAAGCGCCAACCTGCGCGACGTTAAGCGAACTTAGTGTTGCAGTTGCAGCGACGCCAGACGGCTATAAAGTGGCGAATTCACCATCAATTCCGCATGGGTGCCCTGCGCGATCACGCGGCCTTCGTCGATGACGACGATGCGGTCGGCGCTTTGCACGGTGGACAGGCGGTGCGCGATGATCAGCGTGGTGTGTTTGCGGGCAAGGCGTTCGATGGCGTCTGTGACCAGCACTTCGCTTTCGGCGTCGAGCGCGCTGGTGGCTTCATCAAGCAGCAGCACCGGACGATCTGCGAGGATGGCGCGGGCGATGGCTACGCGCTGGCGTTGGCCGCCTGATAAACGCACGCCGCGTTCGCCGAGTTCTGTGTCTAAGCCGTTCGGTAAACCATGGGCGAATTCCGTCACGTGTGCCGCGTCGCAGGCGGCGCGCACGTCGGCGTGCGACGCTTTCAAGTCGCCGTAGCGCACGTTCTCTGCCACGCTGCCGGAAAAGATAACCGGGTCTTGCGAGACCAGTGCAAAGCGTTCACGCAGCGCGTTGAGATCGGCTGATTTCACGTCGACGCCGTCGATTGAAATGGTGCCCGCTTTCGGGTCGTAGAACCGCAGCAACAGTTGAAACACCGTGCTCTTGCCCGCGCCGCTTGGGCCGACCAGTGCGACGACCTCGCCCGGTCTTACAGATAACGAAAAGTCTGTGAGTGCTTCCGACTGCGGACGCGTTGGATAGCTAAATGTGACGTGGTCGAACACGATGTCGCCGCGTGCATCTTTGCCCGTCGGCAACGCAACCGGATGCGCGGGTGCTGCAATTTCTGTGGGCGTCGCCAGCAATTCGCGGATGCGTTCACTCGCACCCGACGCGCGCTTCAACTGGCCGAACACTTCAGAAATCGCGCCCGTAGCAGTGGCCACCATGACGGCATAAAACACGAATGCAGACAGTTGTCCCGCGGTCATTTTTCCTGCCAAAACCTCATGGCCACCAAGCCACAAAATGATCGACACAGCCGTGAACGCGAGCACGATCACTATCGCCGCGAGGGACGCGCTGGTGCGTTCGCGCTCGGCCGCATTGGCGAAAAGTTCATTGATGCGATCCGAAAAACGCTTCTGCTCAAAATCCTCGCGCGCATACGCCTGCACGGTGCGCACCGCGTGAATCGTCTCGTCGCCACGCGCCATCGCGTCAGCCAACCGATCCTGACTAATCTTTGCCAGCTTGCGCACTTTTTTGCCAAGCAACATGACCGGGATAATCACAATCGGGATACCGAACAATACATAGACCAGCAGCTTCGGGGACGTGATCGCAAGCATCACCAAGCCCCCCAACAGCAGCACAGCATTGCGCAACGCAAACGAAAACGCGCTGGTCACCACACCTTCGAGCACCTGCGTGTCGTTCGACAAACGCGACAGCACATCTCCGACGCGCTGCTGCTCGAAAAATGCCGGCGACAGCGTGAGCAGATGCGCATAAATTTTCTGGCGGATGTCATTGACGACGCGGTTATTGACCCACGCGATGTTCGAGTAGCGCACGTAAACGCCGATGCCTTGGGCGAGCGCGAGTCCGACCATGATCATCAAAATGTTGTCGAGTTCGCCCGTACTGCCCGCAGCGAAGCCCTGGTCGATCACGCGCTTCAAGCCCTCGCCAATCGCAAGCACCGCGCCGGCAGCAAGCGCCAACCCAAGCATCGCCCAGGCGACGCGCCGCCAGTACGGTCGCACGAACGGCCACATGAACTGGATGACGGCCGCGCGGGAATTGGCAGCATTGATGGGCAGGGAGGGGGCGGGGATTTCGTTAGGCACGCAGAGGATTTGTGGGCGGATTCTGGATTTGAAAGCGGGTTGCTGAGGCTGACAGCTTTTTACTGAAAACTAGATTTCATATGGGCTTAGCTGCATAAATAGCGATTTATCGACTTTTGCCATATATGCCCGTTATGCCCAGCATCAATCGGCATTAAAGAAAAAAGCTGTCAGTACAATTGACATTGTGAGGCGTCGAAAAACCCAAGCCAGTTGACAGCGAACGCCCGCATAATCCCGTCCATTGGCGTGGGCATCCGCTCACGAAAGGAGGAGATTTCATGGAACGTCGTGACTTTCTGCAGGCGATGCTTGCGGCGGCGGGCGCGTACGCCGTGCCAGGCAGCGTGTTCGCGCAGGACAAATATCCGAGCAAGCCGATCACCTGGATTTGCCCGTACGCGGCCGGCGGCAGCGCCGACAATCGCTCGCGCCAGATGGCAAAAGTGATGGGTATCGCGCTCGGCCAGCCGATCATCATCGACAATAAATCGGGCGCCGGCGGCAACATTGGCACCGAATTTATCGCCAAGGCAAAGCCTGACGGCTATACGTTGGGCATGGGTAATTTCGCGCCGCTCGCCGTCAATCACGCGCTGTTCAAAAAGATCAATTTCGATCCGGTCAACGACATCGTGCCGATCATGCTGATCGAAAAGGGCCCGCTAATTTTGACCGTACGCAACGATTCGCCGTTCAAGACGGTGAAGGACATTGTGGCGGCCGCGAAAGCCTCACCGGGCAAACTCTCATACGCCTCAGGCGGCATTGGCGGCACCCATCACCTGAGCGGCGCGCTGTTTGAGCACGCAGCGGGCATCGAGATGATTCACGCGCCGTACAAAAGCGGATCCGCCGCCGCGACCGACCTGCTCGGTGGCCAGGTGCAGATGATGTTTGAGCAGATGTACGTGGCGATGCCCGGCGTGCAGAGCGGCAAAACGCGCGCCATTGCGATCACCAGCAAAACGCGTAATCCACTGCTGCCGAATCTGCCGACGATGGCGGAATCGGGCTACCCGGCGGTTGAGGTGTTGAACTGGCAGGGGCTGGTTGGGCCGAAGGGTTTGTCTGCTGACATGGTGAAGCTGCTCAACGCAACCGCCAACAAAGCGATGCTCGACAAGGATTTGCGCGAGAAGATTTTGAGCCAAGGCAACGAGCTCGGCGGCGGCACGCCGGAGCAATTCGCGGCGCTGATCAAGGCCGAAATGCCGCGTTGGGCGAAGGTCGTCAAAGACGCGAAGATCGAGCCGGAATAGACGGTTGGCTGGTTCGCATTTTTGATGAAAGGGCTCGCGTTGCGGGCCTTTTTTTGTGGTGAGTTACTTCGCCGTCACCGGCTCCAAACCTGTTTTTGCAATCGTCGGTGCCGCCGCTGCTGACGTGAAGTATTTGATCATCGCGCGCGCTGCTTCAGGCTCCTTTGCGCCAACCACGATGCCTGCCGAGAAAAACGTGTTTTGCTGCACTTCATCCGGCAACGGCCCGATGTAATCAATGCCCGCAATCGGCACCAGTTCGCTCACCTGCTGCAAGCCAAGCTCCGCGTCACCGCGTGCGACGATGGTGCCGACGCGCTCGCTCAGAATGCGTTTGCTCTTCGGTAATACCTGATCGGCGATGCCCAGTTTTTGCACCAGCACGGTCGAGTAGTACACGCCGCTTGCGCTCGCGGAATAGGCGATGGATTTTGCGTCGAGCAAAGTCTGTTTAAGCGTTGCCAACGTGCTGATATCCGGCTTTGGCGCGCCTGATTTCACAGCAAATCCGATGCTAGAGCGCACCAGATCAACGCGGCTGCCGGGCATCACTTTGCCCTGCTTGATCAGGTCGTCGAGCGCGGGCCCGGCCATGATCAACACGTCTACCGGTTCGTTGCGTGCAAGTCGGCTCGGGATCGAATCCGACGCGTTGCCCATCGACGCGCCATAGTTTGAAATCACCTTGTGTCCGCTGTCTTTTTCAAACAACGGGACCAGCATTTTGTAAGCCTCGGTGAATGCACCGGACGTGATGACGCGAACCTCTGCGCTGCGAGTCGTTGCCGTTACGACGGGTGCCGCTGGTTGCAGCGCGCAGGAAGACAGTAGTAGCGCGCTTGCCGTACTCGCAAGCGCAATTAACCATGCGCGACGGCGATTGTTTGTCATGTTCATGAGGCCTCCTTTATGTGTCGTAAAACGTGTTCGTGACGCGAATGCTAAGCCCGAATGCTGCCATTGCTCTGTCAACATTCACGCAGCGAAATCACGCGAACACCGTGCGCGCCGCTTCCCGTAAACTCGACGCTCCGTAGTTGCAATTAGCCCAACGTCACCCAACCCGATGACCGCTTTCGTCGCCCTCACCTGTCCGCAATGCGGCGGCACGCTGCCCAAACAGGCGCGCTGGCGCATGGTCACCTGCCCGCACTGTGGCTCGACGGTGACGAGGGCGACGAATCTGGTCGACGCGGCGCAATTTCATGATGCCCATGCGCGGGCATACGCGGTGTTCGCGGGTGTGCCGGAGCAGATATTTTTGCGCGGCCAGCGCTATCAATTGCTTGCACAAATCGGTGTGGGTTCGGCGTGTGACGTGTTCCTCGGGCAACGTTTGGCGCCTGCTGCCGAGCGTGTGGTGATCAAGCTGGCGCGAGAACCCATCGGCGCGATCAAGCTGCAACGAGAAGCCGCTGTGCTCAGCGAGTTGCAAGCGTTGAAAATCACTGGCGCTGCGTACTTCACACAACAACTTCCGCAACTGATGACAGTCGGCATGACTGAAGGCTCGCCGGGATACGAACGCTTTGCGTTGGTGCGTCGCCATGTTGCGGGATATTGGGGATCACTTGCCGATGTACGCTGCAATGCGCCGAACGCTATCGCGGCGCATCATGCGGTGTGGATATGGCGGCGGGCACTGGCGACGCTCGGCTTCATTCACGGCGCGGGCTGGACGCATGGTGATGTGTCGTTGGAACACTTGCTGGTGCAGCCGCGCGATCATGGCGGTATGCTGATTGACTGGTCGTCTGCCGCTCCGGTCGTCGACAGCGTACATGGCGACACATTACTGTCATCAGCAACGGTCGCACGTGACCTCGTGCAACTCGCGTGGAGCATGCGAATGTTGCTCAGCCCGGACACTGATGTGCCGCGCATACCGGATAGCGTTCCCGCGCCGCTGGCCAGCCTTCTCACGCGTTGTAGCGAAGACGCCGCCTGGTGCGCGCGCGAGGCAGCGCAGGGGCTGGACCGATTGCTACTTGAGGCGGGGCGGGCGTCCTTCGGGCCGCCCCGTTTTATGCCTTTTGACGCTTATTCACCTGCTATCTGAACACTAAAAAGAGAGAAACGCCATGGGATTCGGAGACTACTCCTACGCTGCGCACGCCGCGCTCACCGCTGACCGTTACGCGCGATCTGCCAACGAGGTGTTCGCACAACGCGGCTGCCATGCGCTCATGAATCCACGCGGCCTCAAGGTGCGTGAATCGCGGGACAGCTCGGAGCATCCGAACTCCCTCGCTGTCGCGTTTGCGCTTGATGCGACTGGCTCGATGGGCAACATTCCCGACCTCATCGCGCGCAAGGAGTTGCCGACCTTCATGAAGCTTTTGACGGCGTGCCACATCGCCGATCCGCAGCTCATGTTCATGGCGATAGGGGACGCCAATTCTGACAACGCGCCGCTGCAGATTGGCCAGTTTGAGACGACCGCTGAACTCATGGATCAGTGGCTCGTTTCAAGCTATCTCGAAGGCGGCGGTGGCGGCACCAATCACGAGAGCTACGAGCTGGCGTTTTACGTCGCTGCGCAGCACACTGATATCGACTGTTTCACCAAGCGAAAAAAGCGCGGTTACCTGTTTTTAACTGGCGACGAGTTGCCTTATGACGTGGTGTCGCGACATCACATCGAGGCGCTGATCGGTGACAAGCTCGACGAAGATATTCCGATTGAAGAGGTGATTTCGGCGGCCTGCGAAACCTATCATCCGTTCTTTTTAATCCCCGATTTGCAACGCCGCAACAATTGCGAAACGCGCTGGCGGCAACTGCTTGGCGATCACGTGATTTGTATGGAGTCGCCGGAAGATACCTGCGCGGTTGCGGCGGTGATTGTCGGCTTGACCGAGGGCGTATTGCCGAACGTCGGCGCGGCGGCCAACGTGCTTGCGGGCGCGGGTATCGCACCGGAGCGTATTGCCGCGACGATTCGCGCGGTGCAGGGCTATGCAGACCTGAATGATCGTGATGCGGTGAAGCGGTTGCATACGGGCGCATCGATACCCCCCGCAACAAAGCCGTCGTGGTGGAAAAAACTTTTTAGTTAGGTGCAGCAAGCGCGGCTCATCTCCCTCATCGGCCTCGGTTTCGGTGACTGTGGCAAGGGACTCTACACCGACTATTTGACGCGTGAACTGGGCGCGCACACGGTGGTGCGCTTCAACGGCGGCGCTCAGGCAGGTCACAACGTGTGTCTGTCCGATGGACGCCACCACACCTTTTCGCAATTCGGTGCCGGGACGTTGGTGCCCGGTGTACGCACGTTGCTGGCTTACCCCGTCGTCGTGCATCCGACGGCATTGCTCGTTGAGAACGAATGGCTCAAGCGCATAGGCGTGCATGATGCACTGGATCGTTTGCGCATTGATTCGCGCTGTCGCGTGACCACACCGTTTCATCAGGCAGCGGGGCGACTACGCGAGATTTCTCGTGGTGCAGATGCCCACGGCACGTGTGGTGTGGGCGTGGGTGAAACTGTCGGTCACGGACTGCAATGTCCCGAGCTCATTGTTCGCTTCGGCGATCTGGCCAAACCCGCGTTGATGGTCGACAAGCTGGAGGCGATTCGAAACGATCTGCTGCAGTCCCTGAACCTCGACAACATGGCGGTACACACCAACGAACGCACGCGAAGCGAGTTGGCAATCCTTCGCGATGAACACGTTGCCGAACGCTGGGTCGCACAACTGTCGCCGCTGACGTTCGCGTCATGCGAGATTGCGCGGGACGAGGTGGCTTGGCAACTCAGCGGCAGCGGCACCGCAATTTTTGAAGGCGCGCAAGGCCTGCTCCTCGACGAAACATACGGCTTCCATCCGCACACCACCTGGAGCAGCGTCGGCCCCAACGCCGCGGAGGCCGTTGCAAAAGACGCTGGTTTTGATGGACACATGTTCCACCTCGGCGTGCTGCGCACTTATCTCACACGCCACGGCGCTGGCCCGTTCCCGACGCACGATACGACGCTGAACGGTTTGGCCGAACCCCACAATTCTGGCGAGGGCTGGCAGGGTGCGTTTCGGCGTGGCCACCCTGATTCAGTACTGTTGCGCTACGCGCTGGGTGTCGCTGGTCAAATCGACGGCCTCGTCACCACCCATCATGACGTCTTTGATCGCGGGCATACGCTCAAGTGGTGCGAGTCATATGACGTAACTGCGGACACAACCATTGCTCCGGCGCATGCAGAAACGACCGCTAGAGGCGCGGTCATAAGAGATTTACCGACTCAAGATTTGTCTGATTTTGAACGTCAAAGTCGTCTGACACATACGCTTTTTACTGCCGTGCCACAGTACGATTCGACGCCGCTCAAAAGCAGCCTGGCGTGGAACTCGATGGTGGAAAGTGCGGTGCGCTGCCCGGTTCTGCTGGCTGCTCATGGCCCTGCGCACACATCGGTGCGTGCCTGCAGGCCAATGCCCTGGCGGTAAACGCCACCCCTGACCACCCGCCTCAGTAGTGCCATGTAGCCGAGCGAGATTAATCGCTGCCGCCTCCAGCACGCGCAGTTAGCTGCGAACGCGTTACGCAGTTGAGCTAACGAATCAGAAGCGGTGACCAATTCGTGGCGGGGAAACCCTGTCGTGCAATACTTGACTGGTATTAGTCTGCAATCTTTAAGCGACTTTGCCATATCCAATGGAGGATGAATAATGAAACTTCAAATGACTCAATTGACAAGGGCGTTTCTCGCAAGCCTGATGATCGGCATGACGGTTCCAAGCTTTGCGGCAGTCGTCACTACGCCAGTGGGCGTCTATACGAACCCTGGCGGCACCAACATGGGTGACCCGGTTGCCGCCGACGTTTGGTTGCGCACCAATGTGCGCAATGGCGGCTCGGTAGGCATCGCCAGCACGTATCCGCGCAATGTTGGCGGCTCTGCCTTCATGTCTCTGGGTGCCAATACCGGTAACAACGGCAAGGCTGACTGGGAATATTATCCGGCCGCGGGATTTGGTCGGCTGGCCGATGTGGGTACGCTGAGCTACGAGTGGTATCGCGCAGGCACCAGCACAGTGGCTTCACATTTTCATCCGGCACTGCGATTGCTCATTGATGCTGACGGCAATCCCGCGACCACCAATGACCGTGGCTATCTCGTCTTTGAGCGTAGTTACAACCCGTCTGTGAGTGCCGTACCCACCGACACGTGGACGGCGGAAAACATTACCAACTCAACCAACCTGTGGTGGTCGCAGTTCGGGGTGGGCATTAATGAGGTGTACAACCGAACCTTGGCTCAGTACAAAGCCGGGCCGGGCACAGGCGGTTACACCGCTGATGCAGGTTTTGCGCAACTCGGGCCGAACAGCACCATTCTGGGCGTGAGTTCCGGCATCGGCTCGGGATGGGCCTCAGGGGTCGGTGATGGCCCTGCGTTTAACGGAGCGGTGGACAACATCACGCTGGTCAGCGCAACGACCGGTTCGGCGCAGTTGAACAGCGCCAATTTCGAACTGGTGGCACCTGCCGTCTTCACCCCCGCCTCGGTGCCGACACTCAGCGCCGCCACCCTCGTCGCATTGATCGGACTTTTTGTTCTGGGCATGGGTTGGGTTAGTCGCCGTCGCGCTGTCGACAACTGACAGGTCGCTATTTTCCCCAGCGGTATCCGCGCGGTTGGCGAGCCACAATTCGCGCGCTAAAGCCTAGGCACAAACCCGCGCAACGCCTGCGGGCAAAGTGACTTTGAACGAGCCGCTGCCGCCCTGAATTTTGGCGGCGGTGATCTCGTCCAAAAGAAAATCGCAGCGCTTTCGGGAATGGTGTCCCGGATTGTTCGAATAATTTTGATTACGTTCGATTTGGCGGATGCTCGATAGAGAGTATGCACTCACATCATATTTTATCTAATCCCGAGCAAAAGAGTCGGGAACTAATTACAATTATTGGCACTCTCATGTTGCGAGTGCTAATATGGTGAATCGAATCAGTCACCTGATGCACTTGGATCGCGCCGGTTGGCGTGGTTCGGCGGAACTGGCAGGCAACCGAGCCCGCACAGCCGCCCCCTCGTGGGGGTCACAGGGAGTCCTTGCGGTGTTGGCGAATTAATTTGCTGCATTGCACACGGCGCGCCGTCCGCTCAAGTTTTTGGTGACGGCATTTTTGAATGGGGAGTATGCGTTCCATGTCCACAATGAACCCGACAGCCACATTAAATTTCCCGGTGCCATCGGCGCTGGGCACCATTGACCAGTACGTCACTGCCGTCAACAAGTATCCGCTGCTCACGCTTGAGCAAGAGCAGGAACTCGGCATGCGCTGGAAGTACACACAGGACGTCGATTCTGCGCGTCAGCTCGTGATGAGCCACTTGCGCCTCGTCGTCTCGGTCAGCCGCAATTACATGGGCTACGGCCTGCCGCAGGGTGATCTGGTGCAGGAAGGCAACGTAGGCTTGATGAAAGCAGTGCGTCGTTTTGACCCGGAACGCGGTGTGCGTCTGGTGAGCTTTGCGCTGCACTGGATTCGCGCTGAAATCCACGAGTACATCCTCAAAAACTGGCGCATGGTCAAGGTCGCAACGACCAAGGCACAGCGCAAACTGTTCTTCAATCTGCGCTCGATGCGCTCGGGTGAACATGCGCTGACGCAAGCCGAAGCTAAGCGCATCGCCAAAGAACTGAACGTCAAGCCGGAAGAAGTGTTCGAAATGAACATGCGACTGTCCGGACGCGACATTCCGATGGACGGCACGCCGGACGACAGCGAGTCAGAAGCGATTTCTCCAGTGGCGTATCTCGCCGCCGATGAGAACGTGGACCCCGCCCGCATCATCGAAGCGCAGGAAACAGGGCGCGTCCAAAGCGAAGGCCTGAAGCGCGCATTGACCAATCTCGACGAGCGCTCACGCGACATCATCACGCGCCGCTGGCTCGCCGAAGATCAGGAAGAAACGTTGCAAGTGCTCGCTGACAAATACGGCGTGTCCGCAGAGCGCATTCGTCAGATCGAAGTCAAAGCGATGAAGCAAATGCGCAAGGAAATCGAGAACTAATAGCGACGCGTGGGCAACAAGTTGCCCACCCTACACACCACGAAGCCCGGCCCACGCCGGGCTTTTTCTTTGTGAAGTGGTCTATTTTCCGCCGTCATCCTCGCTTGCAGCGGTGATTCATAAAGCCGACCCTTGCAATCACAGTTCGCACCGCAAACTTTCTATCGTCACGTGTGCTGCACGACAACGACGCCGGATAAAAATCTTATGCTACCCCTCTCCGTCCTCGACCTCTCCCCCATCGTTGAAGGCAGCAATTCCGCCGAAGCGCTGAAGAACTCGCTCGACCTCGCGCAACATGCCGAAGCGCTCGGCTACAACCGCTACTGGGTCGCGGAGCATCACAACATGGACGGTGTGGCCAGCTCGGCGACCTCCGTTTTGATCGGCTACATCGCTGCGGGCACGAAGACCCTGCGCATCGGCTCCGGCGGCATCATGTTGCCCAACCACGCGCCGCTCGTCATCGCCGAACAATTCGGCACACTCGCCACGATCTACCCCGACCGCATCGACCTCGGCCTTGGCCGCGCGCCGGGCACCGACCAGATGACCATGCGCGCCCTGCGCCGCACGCTCGCCACGCAAACCGAAGACGACTTCATCGGCGACGTCATCGAACTCGCCGAATACTTCAAACCGCCGCCCGATCAGCGCCGTCCCGTGCGCGCGATCCCCGGCATCGGCTGCGACGTGCCAATCTGGCTGCTCGGCTCCAGCCTGTACAGCGCGCAGGTCGCGGCGCACCTCGGCTATCCGTTCGCGTTCGCGTCGCACTTCGCGCCCGCCATGCTCATGCAGGCGCTGGAGATTTATCGCGCCCGCTTCAAACCGAACGGCCAGCCCGGCGCGCTCACCAAACCGTACGCGATGGTCGCCGTCAACGTCGTCGTCGCCGACACCGACGACGAAGCCGCGTACCTCTTCACCTCGCTGCAACAACGCTTCCTCGGCATGCAAACCGGCAAACGCGGCCCACTGCCGAAGCCCATGCCAGTCGCCGAAATGAACGCGCTCGGCTCACCCGCAGAACGCGCAGGCATGCAGCAAATGCTTACTGTCACCGCTGTAGGCTCAACGTCAACCGTACGCGCGCGACTCGACGAAATCATCGCGCAGACACAGGCCGATGAGCTCATCATCGCGGGCGCTGTGCATGATCACGCGGCGCGGAAGCGGAGTTATGAGTTGTTGGCGGGGATTGCTGCGTGGCGAATGCGTCCAGACAACGCACTGGGGTCGTAGCCGCAATGGTTGCAGACACTCTATTTAACGTAAAATGGGAACCAATTAACGTTAAATCGGAAATCACATGCACCAGCTAACGCTAGAGCAGTTCCGCAGCGGCGCTGAAACAGGAGCGCTACTTTCGGTCACGATTCGCGCCTTAGGCTCGAAGTTTCGCATCGTGGCCGAAACGCGCGGCGGCGATGCTACGCTCATCACCAAGCGCGAAAAAGCGCCAAGAGAATTCGCTAACCCGATCAAAGCTTTTTCGTTGTTGAAAGAGTTGGGCATCCAGGAATATCGTGTTGATGCTCATGATTGGCGCCCCGAAGAGGCGGCGCTTGACCGGCGTTCCCGGCCCGACCGCGCCGAGGCGCTTCGAGCCTCGCATGACGCCTACGTGCGCATGAAGCTGGCGCGAGCGCTGGCAGATCCGCGCCCCGCCATAGCGCATAGCGACGTGATGGCCGAGGCCGACGCGATCATCGCAGCAGCAGAGAGAAAGCCCGTGCGTGCGGCTTGAATGGAGTGCGTCCGCGCGCGACGATCTGTTAGCCATCATCACCGCAATCGCCGCCGACAAACCGACGGCTGCGCGCAAGTTCAAAGTTGAGGTAGAGGCGCGTGTTTTCGTGTTGCCGTCCTTTCCAGAAATCGGAAAGGAAAGCACGCGGTACGGAGTCGCGAGTTTGCGTGAACTGGTCGTGCACACGAACTACGTGGTGTTCTATCGGTTTGACGCCGTGCGCGTTGAGATCGTCGCCGTCATCCATGCGCACCGGAAATGGCTTTAGGGGGCAGCTGGGTGCGAGACGATGCGCGAACAACGAAGCGCTACGCACTCGCGCGCAACTTGGCCGCCAGCGCCGCGAGGCCTGTCGCCTGAACGCCGTCGCGTAACGGAAATGATTCGCTGCCCGGATAGACGACGTAGCGCGACTGCACCGCGAGGTCGGCGGTCGCCACGGTAAAGCCGCGCTCTACCGTAGGCGCGGAGGATCGCTTCACTTCGATGGCGATTTCTGGCGTGCCGCCGCGCTCGAATACGAGATCGATTTCTGCGCCATCGTGGGTTCGATAGAAATGCGCGCGCCGCGCATTGCCCGCCGCCTGAATCAGATTTTCAATGACAAACCCTTCGTAGCTGAGGCCCGCCACCGGATGCCCGAGCACGTCGTTCCATGTCGGGAGCTCAAGCAGCGCATGCACGATGCCGCTGTCGCGCACATAAACCTTCGGCGTTTTGGTCAGGCGTTTGCCAATGTTCGCGCTCCACGGCGGCAATCGCCGCACCAACTGCAAATCGATCAGCAATTCAACGTATCGCGTGAGCGTGGGCGCACCAATGCCAAGGCTCGCGGCGAGGCGCGCCTGATTGAGCAGCGCGCCCTGCTGATGCGCGAGCATGAGCCACAGACGGCCCAGCGTCTCGGTCGGCATGCGTGGCGCGAACATCGGCACGTCGCGCTCAAGGTACGAGCGGATGAAATCGCGCCGCCAGTCAAGGCTCGTCGTGTCGCTCGCAGCCAGCAAACTCTCAGGAAAGCCGCCACGCACCCACAGCGTTTGCGCATCAATGCCCGCCGGTTCTGCGTCCAGAATGTCGACCGGGCTGATTTCCATGTACGCCACGCGGCCAGCCAACGATTCGGACGACTGCCGCATTAGCTCAAGCGCAGCCGAACCGAGCAACAGAAAGTGACCAAACCGTTCTCCCGCCGCGCGACGGTCATCAATGATGCCGCGCAGAATTTCGAACAATCCCGGCAGCCGCTGAATCTCATCGATTACCACCAGCTTGCCCGTCTGTGCCCGCAAATACGCATCCGCATCATCAAGCCGCCGACGATCCGCCGGGCGCTCCATATCCAGATACACCGCGCCGCCCGGCCAGTCTGACGCAATCTTCTTCGCAAGCGTGGTCTTGCCCACCTGCCTCGGACCGAGCAAAACGACGGCCGGTACGACCGATCCAAGTCGGCTACGCACTAGATTTTCGACATTTCTCGCAATCATTACCGTAAATCTATCATGTAATAACGGAATTACGGTGATAATTTGTCACCACTTTAGTCGGCATGCCCCGCGAGATCGCGCTGGAAAACAAAAATCTTAAGATGTCACCACACCAACCCGCTTATTGCGTCAGACACGGGCAAATATCATGGCAAATCCCGCACATCGCCAAATCGGCGCTACTGACGCAAGAAATACGCTGAGCGCCCTGCTGGATCGGGTCGAGGCAGGTGAAGAAATCGTCATCACGCGGCGTGGCCGTCCTGTTGCGCGACTCATCTCAGTGGTTGCAGCAGTCCATGATCGTATCGAAGCCAAACGCGCCGCGGACGCTCTCCTCGCCGCCGCGCGCGGCTGGCGGCTGGACGGCATGACAGTGAATGAGCTCAAGGCTGAAGGTCGTTGAGTATTGAGTGATGATGG
>JANXNO010000451.1 GCA_025354075.1 Burkholderiales bacterium
CTACAAGTTTTCGCCCGAGATGCAAAAAGAATTTCTCGGTGATGACCGCTTTTTGCCGGTCGATTACAAGAAGGACTGGGAACTGGTACGCGCGGTTGCCGTAGCGTCGGGAACGCCGTATAACCGGGCGCAGTTTGATAAAGAGAACGCAAAGAAAAAATAGGGAGATGACCATGAAAAAACTTTTGATTGTTGCTGGCACGCTTGCGAGCGTTGCCCTGGTGTCCACCGCAGCCTGGTCGCAAACCACCTGCAAAAATCGCGGCGACCTGGACGCCAACTACTGCGACGAAAACGGCGACCTGGTCGCTGATCTGCCGAAGGATCCGAAGAAGTGGAAGAACCCGTCCACATTGGTATGGGCCTACACGCCAGTGGAAGACCCTGCGGTTTACGAAAAAATCTTCTCTCCGTTCACGCAACATCTCGCCGCCTGCACGGGCAAAAAAGTGGTGTTCTTTCAGGTGCAGAGCAATGCTGCCGAGATCGAAGCGATGCGCTCGGGTCGCTTGCATGTGGCAGGCTTTTCAACCGGTCCGACGGCGTTTGCCGTGAACGTCGCCGGCGCAGTGCCGTTTGCGGTCAAGGGCACTGCGAAAGAGTTTCAGGGCTACAACCTGATTGTGATCACCAAGGCCAGCGGCCCGATTCAGAAGCTCGCCGACTTGAAGGGCAAGAAGGTCGCGCATACCTCGCCCTCGTCGAACTCCGGCAACATGGCGCCGCGCGCGCTGTTCCCCGCTGAAGGCGTGACGCCGGAGAAGGATTACACCGTCGTTTACTCCGGCAAACATGACTCGTCGATTCTGGGCGTGATGAAGGGCGACTATGACGCGGCTCCGGTGGCGTCCGACGTGTACGAGCGCATGGCGCATCGCGGCCAGATCAAGGAAAGCGATTTCCGCGTGGTCTATCGCAGCAAAAAATTCCCCACATCGAGCTTTGCGTACGCGCATGATCTGGAGCCAAAGCTGGCCGACAAGCTGCTCAGCTGCTTCTATGACTATCGCTTTACGCCAGACATGGTCAAGGCGTTCGATGGCGCAGACCGCTTTTTCCCGATCAATTACAAAACATCGTGGGAGCCGGTGCGCGCAGTCGCAGCTGCGGGAGGGGAAAGTTTCGGTAAGGCGGCCTACGTGAAAGAGGCGGAACGCGAGGCAGCAGCGAAGAAGAAATAGCGGATGAGTTCGCCCGACACCAAACTAAGCATCAGACATCTGGTCAAGGAATATGTGCCGGGCAAGCCGGTGCTGAAGGACATCTCACTTGACATTGAAGGCCGTGGCATCACGGCCATCATCGGGCCGTCGGGCACCGGCAAATCGACGCTTATCCGGTGCATCAACCGGCTGATCAATCCGACCTCGGGCGAGATCATGTTCGAGGGGCGGGACCTCGCGAAACTGTCGGGAACGCCGCTGCGCGAGGCGCGTCGCCGCATTGGGATGGTGTTTCAGGAATACAACCTGGTCGAGCGTCTGACCGTGATGGAGAACGTGCTCTCGGGCCGTCTCGGTTATGTGAGCGCGTGGACGGCGTGGCGACGCAAGTTTGACGACGCCGATATTCAGAAGGCGTTTGCGCTGTTGAAGCGTGTTGGCCTCGCAGATTTCGCCAATCGTCGCGCCGATGAGCTCTCGGGTGGACAGCGTCAACGCGTCGGCATTGCGCGCGCCGTGATGCAGTCGCCGGGGTTGCTGCTAGCCGATGAACCAACCTCTTCGCTCGATCCGAAAACGTCCGTGGAAATCATGGAAGTAATGCGCGACCTGGCGGCGGAAAACAGCATTCCGGTGATGATCAACATTCATCAGGTCGAGCTGGGCAAGCGCTACGCGCAGCGCATCATTGGCATGAGTGGCGGGCTGGTGGTGTACGACGGTGCGCCTGATGGACTGGACGCTGACATCCTGAAGAAAATTTATGGTGGTCAGGATTGGTTGGCGACGTGATGACGAACGCTGGACAGGTTTCTCGCGGCGATTTCTTCGCGCCTTCCATTGCGAAACGCTTCGCCTATGTGGGCGTGTTGGCGTACCTCGCTTATGCCGCTGCAACGTTGGGTTTGTCCCTTGAGCGTATCCAGCAGGGCGTTGGTCACGGCGTTCGTTTTCTTGCCGGGTTTTTCCCACCGAACTTCACTCAGTCGGATATCCTCCCCGGATTACTGGAGTCATTGCAAATCGCGTTTTTGTCCTCACTGATCGGCACCGCGATTGCGATCCCGATTGCGGTGCTGGCGGCACGTAATTTGATGCCACCATGGGTGAGCTGGATCGCGCGACTGGTGATCATTTTCTGTCGCTCATTTCACCCCGTGATTGTTGCAATCATCGCGGTGAAGGCGGTGGGCTTTGGCGCACTCGCGGGCATCATCGCGTTGACTTTTGCCAGCGTGGGTTTCGTTGGCAAATTGCTGTCCGAGGCCATCGAAGAAATTTCGTTGAAGCAGATCGAAGCGATTCGCGCGACCGGTGCGTCGTTCATGAACGTGATCGCGTACGGCGTGGTGCCGCAGGTGATGAACCGTTTTATCGGCTTCGTTGCGTATGAGACCGACAGCAATCTGCGCAATTCGACGATGGTCGGCGTGGTCGGTGCGGGTGGCATTGGCGGCACGCTGTTCTCGGCGTTTCAGCGCTTTGACTATGACTTCGTCGCAGGCATTATCGTGTGCATCATCGGGCTCGTGATGGTCGGCGAAGTGTTGCAGATTTATGTGAAACGGGTGTTCCGATGAACACGTCGGCTGCTGCTGAACTTGATCGCTGGATTCGTTTCACGCCAGCGCAGCGTCTCGCCCGATTTGCTGTGTTCTTCGGACTCGTTGCTGTGGTCGCTTGGGCACTCAAAACCATCGAGATCATCCCCGAGTTTTTGTACGATGCGCCCGAGCAGGTTGTCGACATGGGCCGCCGCATGTGGCCGGTCGACTGGGCGCACTTCTGGCCGGTCGTGTGGCCTGCGCTGGTGGAGACGATGCACATCGCCGCGATGGCCACGATTCTGGGCCTGATCATGGGCATCCCGGTGGGTTTTCTGGCGGCAAAAAACGCGACGCCGGTGTGGTGGTTGAATGCGATTGCCAGGTTCATTCTGGTGGCAACGCGGTCGATCTCGACCTTGATCTGGGCGCTTTTTTTCGTGGCCATGTTTGGCCCCGGCCCGCTGTCGGGTGCGCTGGCGATTGCGTTCCATTCCATCGGCTTCATCGGCAAGATGTTTTCCGAAGGGGTGGAAGAAGCAAATCGCGGTTCCATTGAGGCGTTGCAAGCCGTCGGCGCGTCGCGCATGCAGTTGATTTTGATGGGTTACTGGCCGATGGTGCTGCCAACGTTCTGGTCGGTCGCCCTCTTCCGCTGGGACATCAACGTGCGTGAGTCGGTGGTGCTCGGCCTGGTGGGCGCAGGCGGAATCGGTATGGCGCTCAACGCGGCGATTGACCTCATTCAATGGGATCGCGTGTCGCTCGTTTTATTCACGATTTTTGTCGTGGTGATCCTGATTGAAACCATCGTGACGCAGATTCGCAAGCGGGTGATCTAGGACGCGGGCGGAGCGGCCGCCCGTTTTTTAGCGATGACCGACATCGCAAAGATGCGTAGCTGGCGCGCTGCTTACAATCAGCCAGACTCCATTTTTCAGGATATTCTTAAAAAACATGAGCGTTGAGCTGCCGGGCCCTCTGCCTACGCGAGCCGCTATGCTGCTGGCGACGCACGAGCAGTTGCGCGCGTTGACGGAAAATGTGCCAGTGAGTCTGGCCTGCTTTGATGCCAGAAGCCTGTGCTGTGTGTGCGCGAACACGCGGTTTGCGCGCCTCGTTGGCGGGGAGCCGGCTTCACTGATCGGCAAACATTGCGTCGAGATCGTCGGCGAGAAAATTGCCGAGACGGCGAGGCTGCGCGTCGATCAGATGTGCGCTGAGCGCCAGCAGATCAAGTTTGACTACTGTCTGCAACGACCTGGTTACGATGACACCTGGTTTGATGTGCATCTGGTTCCGGATTTCGGCAAAACCGGCGAAGTAACATTTTGTTATGTGTTGATGACCAACACCACTTCGCACCGCACGGCGACCCGTCAAGCGCACGAGACGGCCGAGCGTTTGCGCAAGTTTATGGAGGCAAGTACTGAGGGCATGGTGTTTCATGACGGCGGAAAAATCGTCGACGTCAATCCACCGCTGCTACGCATGCTTGATTACCGTTTTGAAGACATCGTGGGTGAAAGCCCGTTGAAATTTATCGCGCTCGACGCACAGGCGGAAGCCGTGGCCGCGATGGCGGTGTCGCGTGAAACGACCTACGACAGCGCCCTGATTCACCGCAATGGATCGCGCATTCCCGTCCAGTTTTCATCGCGCAATTTGCTGTGGGACGGCAAAGTTGTGCGCATGAGCATCGTGCGTGACATGACCGAGCGCGTCGCCGACGCCGCGCGCATTCATTTCTTGGCAATGCACGATTCGTTGACGGGGCTTGCCAATCGCACGCAGCTGATGGAAAGGCTGGCGCTGTTACTTGAGGGAGCGGGCGCAACGCGAACGCAACTCGCCGTGCTTTTCATTGATATCGACCATTTCAAGCGTATCAACGATTCTTTGGGGCATGCCGCTGGCGACGAGTTGCTGGTGACTTTCGCCGAACGTCTGAAGACTGAGTGTGGCGACGGCGCACTGCTGTCGCGGTTGGGTGGCGACGAGTTTGTTGTCATACAGAAATTGAGTGTGAGCCATGATCAGACAGCAGCGTTTGCGCGACGCCTGCTGGATGCGCTGGCCGAACCGATCAATATCCAGGGACGTCGCATGGTGGTCACCGCCTCGATCGGTATCGCGCGGTTTCCGGATGACGGGCACAGCGGGGATTCGCTGTTAAAAAATGCCGACGCGGCGATGTATCTGGCCAAATCGCAGGGACGAGCCACGTTCCGCTTTTTTGATGCGTCACTCGCGCAAGCGGCTGATCAGGCGCTGGCCATCGAAACGCAGTTGGGGGACGCCATTCGTAATCAGGAGTTTGAGCTTTTCTACCAGCCGCAATTGAGCGAGCCCGACGGGGTTTTGATTGGCGTTGAGGCGTTGATCCGCTGGCGGCATCCGGTGCTCGGGCTGATTGGCCCGGCCCAGTTTATTGCCGTGGCAGAGGGTTTGCAGCTTATCGTGGCTATTGGCCAGTGGGTGCTGGACGAAGCATTGGCGCAGGTGCTGACCTGGAAGTCGGCCGGCTGGCCTGAGCCCCGGGTCGCGGTCAATCTGTCGAGCGCGCAGTTTCGTGCGTCGAGCTTCGTGGAGTCGGTGCTTGCGGCATTGCGCCGACACGGGCTGAAGGGTGAGAATCTGGAGCTTGAGCTGACCGAGCGCATGCTGATGGACGAAAGCGACGATGCGGCCGCAACTCAGGCCACGCTGGCCGCGTTGACCGCTGCCGGAATCAGCGTGGCCATTGATGATTTTGGCACGGGCTATTCGTCGTTGTCGCACCTGCGCACATTGCCGATTGATCGACTGAAGATCGATCAGTCCTTCGTGCGCGAAATCGTGGATTCGCGTGACTGTTTTGCCATCACCGAAGCCACCATTCGCCTCGCATCAAGCCTGGGCATATTGACCATTGCTGAAGGTGTGGAGACCGAGGCGCAGCGAGCGATCCTGCGACAAATGCATGTCCATGCCACGCAGGGTTTTCTGATCGCGCGACCGATGTCTAGTGGTGATTTTGAGCGCTGGTTGCAAACAGCAAAATTTGCGTAATTTTTTGCGGGGTACTGATGATTCAGGTGTACGGAATCGCCAATTGCGACAGCGTGAAAAAGGTGCGCGCGTGGCTTGATGCGCACGGTATGGCCTACACCTTTCACGACTACAAGAAGCAGGGTGTACCTGAGACTGAGTTGAAGCGTTGGCTGGCGGCCAAGGGTTGGCAGAGCGTGCTCAACCGCAAAGGTACGTCGTGGCGCGCACTCGATGAATCGGTCAAGGCGAGTGTGGTGAACGACGCGTCGGCGATGGCGGTGATGCTGGCGAACGCGAGCACCATCAAGCGGCCCATTGTCACGCACGGCGACGCCATCGTGGTCGGCGTTGATGGGGCGGCGCTGGCGTCACTGTAGCGCCGCGAATTCGCTTAATCCGAACGCAGGATTTGCCCGTCTGCATCGATCGCCAGGTAACTGACGTCCTGACCTTGCAGAAACGCGAGGGCGTCTGGCCCCTTAAGCATGGCAGTGGTCGCCATCGCGCCTGCCGCCACACAGATGGGCGCGATGACGCTGATGGATTGCCAGTGCTGCGCGGGCCAGCCCGTTTTTGGATTCAGGATATGGCAAAAACGCTCGCCGTCGGCAATAAAAAAGCGTTCGTAATCGCCGCTGGTAGCGAGCGCGCCTGCGCTGATCGGGATGCTGGCGATGACCGCACCCTCCGGCCGTGCGGCGCGTGCTTTTCGTGCCTCTCGTGCCTCTCGTGGATCGCGAATGCCCATCAACCACGGTGAGCCGTCGGCCTGCGGCCCGATTACGCGAATGTCGCCGCCCAGATTGACCAGGCCGTGCTGCACGCCTTCCTCGGCCAGCAGCGTCGCCGCACGATCTGCGGCGTATTCTTTGCCGAAACCGCCGAAGTCCAACTCCATGCCGGGCTGCATCAGCCGCGCTGTTTGCTCGTTCCACTGCACGTGACTCCAGCCGATGCGTGGCAGCACGGCTTTGAGTTGCGCTGGCGATGGTTTGCGTCCTGTTTTGAAATCCCACACCTGGCGCAATACGCCTGACGTCGCATCAAACAAGCCGTCGCTCAGCGCAAAGAGCTGCGTGGCGAAGGCGAGCAACTGCGCAGTTTCTGCGTCAATGCCAATCGATGCGCCGTTGCCTGATGCGACGTTGATTCGCGACACGACGCTGTCCGTTCGGTAGCGCGAATATTTCGTCTCGATGCGTTGCACCTCGGCAATCGCCAGCGCCGCCAGCGTTTGCGCGCGCGCCGCTGCAACGCCCGCCAGACGCACTTCGCAATCGCTCGCCATTGCCACAAATTGAACGCCGTAGTCCAGCGGTGATGCGGAGATCGTCACGGCACTTGCCTTTTTTTTAGGCAAGACATATGCGGGTGCGCGGCGGCGCTCGCTAACGAGGTTCGCTGCTTATAAAGCCAATCAGCTTTTCGCTTAAAGTGCCTTGGAACCTGGGCATCGGCATCATTTATGACTAAAGTCGATTTATAGCGAAAACGGGCGATAAGCCCAGAAGAAATAGGCTTTTCAGCAAAAAGCTGATTCGAAAGTATCGTGGTGGTCACGACGTAATCTGCATTCCGCGAAAACGCTCAGGACAACGCTGCATGAATCGCGCACGGTTTGCGGGCGATCACTGTGGCGAACGCTTTTTTTGTGCCGCCCGGTGCGTCGAAGTCGCTGAACTCGGCGTGCAAAATGTTCCAGCCCGCAAAGCGCGCCGTCATCTCGGCGCGAGAAAACAGACAGTGTTTGTCGCCGTCAAACATGTCGAGAAAGGTCGTGCCCTCAACCAGCACGTTGATCACGGCAACGCCGCCTTCGCGCACGCGCGACTGGAGCTTGGACAGCGCACTGAACGCTGTCGGGCAATCAAAAAACATCAGCAAGCCGATGGAGACCACGGTGTCGAAATCTTCGTCGAGTTCGTAATCGCGAAGATCCGCCACCGCGCCGCACACGGGCAGCGCGTCACGGGCTGCGCGCTGCTGGATGTGCGTGATGGCAGTCACGCTCGCGTCCAGTGCCAGTACCGTACAGCCGCGTTCGGCCGCCGCGAACGCGAGGTTGCCCATGCCGCAGCCATAGTCCAGCACCCGCCCGTACACATGCGGGATGGCGGCCAGCTCGAATGGGTTCAACGCGCGGTCAGCGCCGAGTGCTTGCTGCTGAAACTGTTGATCGAAAAATTCGATACTGCGATTGGTATTCACGCAAATAGTTTAGCGCTGCGCTACGCGCAACGAGGGCAAAGAGGCATCCAGCGTTGTCACTGATTTCAAGGTATGCCCTAAACGGGACGTTGCCACAGTGGCAACTGCCGTGATGAGTTTTAAGCATGTAGTGCTTTTTTGTCGCAGAGGATGCGTCGCCATGCTCGCAAAGGCGTGGCTGAACATCGTCAGGACGCGCCCCCAGCAGCGATCCCGCTTGCGCCCGCACAGGCACTCAACTGGCATGATTCATCGCGCGGAGATTCAGCGCTTTGCCAGTCGCAGCATGCGAGACATCGGCAGGAATGAACTGCAGCGCAGCGACCAGCCAGGCAACGCGTTGTTGATTCTCCTGCGAGAGTTTGCCTGGGCCCA
>JANXNO010000483.1 GCA_025354075.1 Burkholderiales bacterium
AAGATGTTACATGCGATTAGGTTGATCGGGTCTGTGTTGGCCGACCAACGGATATCGTCATCCGCTGTCCGCCTAAATATTAGGAGTAATTCAACGTGATGCGTACTTGCAGAAAGCTGCGCGTCTGCCTCTGCATGATAGTTCGGGACGAGGAGGCGGTTGTTGAACGTGCGCTACGCAGCGCATTCGGTTTTGCAGATTATTTTGTAGTGGTAGATACAGGGTCCATTGATGGAACCATTAGTCGCGTGCGAGAGACATTAGCCGGACGGCCTCACAAGCTAGTGACCTCAGAATGGAAGGGCTTTGCTGAGTGCCGAAACGACGCACTAATATTGGCACGGCAGCACGGTGAGTACATAGCTTTTTTGGATGCCGACGACTATTTCGTGGGCAATGCGAAGCGAGTTAGGGCACAGCTCCGAGAAGCTCGTGCGTGGGTTTGTTACGCTTATCAGGGGTGGGTTCGGCACGCCATGACCTTTGCTGTGCATCGAGATGAGCCTGTTCGATGGTCGGGAGATCGGCATGAATTTTTAGTCTGCGCCGACGACACGCGATCGCTGGCATACAGGCTTCTTCTAGACTTTTCCGCTCGTTACACACACCAAGGCATTCGCTCTCGTCAGACCGATACGTGGTCCAGCGACGTCGATGCAATCGCACGCGACGCGAAGAGAATTGAGGCCGCCGATACGTCGACGCTATCGCCTCGAAGTATTTTTTATCTTGCGCGGAGCCTTCAAGCAGCGGGCGATTTAGACGCGGCGATGACCGCTTTCAGTAGACGCGCAGCTATTCGCTGCGGCGACGAAGAGGAGCGTTGGTATGCCGAACTGTCGGCAACAAGGATATTAGAGCTTCAGCAGCCAAATCAAGTTTTACTGATGAAAAAGTATGCAGACCTAATACTTGCAAGGCCAAGCAGAGCCGAACCGTACCTAGATCTCGCTCGGCAACTCAGATTGCGCGGAAGATTTGCCGAGGCAGAGACGCTCGCCCTTCAATGCTGCGAAATGAGTATTTCGGACGATTGGGTGCAAGTGGATACTGCAAGCTATTCGATACATGCTTGGGACGAAGTCGCGGTCAATCGTTTTCACACGGCGCGTTTTGATGAAGCAACTAAACTCTGGCGGCTAACCCAACTCTTTGGTGCACAATCTAGCTCGGATCGAGCCAGAATTAGTGCCGCAATCACGGATTGCATTCGTCAGCCGAAGAAATCGCGCCAATACTCTTGCCCGCGCTAAGACAAGCACATTTATGTTGTGCGTGCGAACACAAAACTTACTCCGCAAGCGGTGGGAAGATCGGCACCGTGCCGCCAAACCTTCTCCTCAATGAAGGCAACTGAAATTTCGCTATTCCGGAATAGACCAATTTAGCTTGTCAGTTGGTATCGTCTAGTACCGAACAAACTTGCCAATCCTCGCCAATTTCAGTGGCCGCCGCCACTACCCAATAGCGGGCATCTACCAGTATTTGAGAAACGCCCTGCGTTTCGCTTTGGCCATACGGACTGATCAGATGCGTTTGATCAGTTCGAATGAAAGTAAGAATAGGGAGATGTTGATGTGTATTGATGTCCTGCGCTAGGCGAGCTTCCGCATAGTTACAAAACACTTCGCAGCCCGCCATAACGGTTCCATCAGTGTCTTCTAACCACCGTACCGCGGCAACTGTCCAGGGTTCTAAGTCGCTTCCCCGCAGGCACAAAAGAGAGCCTACGCACAGCAACGGATCCTGTATTTCGAATCGCAACAGAAATCCACCATCGCTGTGGTTAACAACCACAGCCTTGTGAAGCTCAAAGGAATTTGAGGTTGAAGGTGTCATTGGTTTCGCCTGAGCTTGAAGAGCGCTCCAACATTCAATAAAACCAACAACTGCAAAAATACTATCCGCTCTTCCAACTCGCGGAATGGAACGAGCATTGCTGTAGCCAAATTCCCGCATCGCCCTACGAACAAAATCCTGCATTTCTTGCGTCGACAGTCCAACTTGCAGAGCGGACTGGAGAAGGGACTCGTAGACATCACTCGGAGAATGTCGCGACGGTGGCGTAGCCAGTTCGCGCATCGTAAACGCCGCATCCTGTGCGTTTATGTAAAGCGGAGCTATGGGTTCCCACATCGCCGGAACCCTCGCAAATGGCATTGGTGGCGCATCGCTCAGTAGGTCAGCCGCGGCTAATCCCGATCCGGCATGTGTCGGCGACGACATCGTGAAACTGCAAGTTTTGCACAGAATTCCTACTAATCGTACCGCTACTGGCAAACGACCTGGCGCGAGCGAAAGAGGGTTCAACCATGCCATTAGCCAAAGCTGCAATACTTGATTCGTCAATCCGGCTCGATTGGTGCGGTCTGGAAATCGCTCCGAAATTACATACCCTGTGAGTGCATAAACTGTTCGCCAAAAACCAGGTGGCGGGCTGCAAAAGCCCAGGTTGCATCCGGCATAAATTCTTGCCAGCACACGCAGCGCGGTTTCAATCGCTTTGGTTGAGAGCAGGGTGGTCTTGTACAACGCGATGGGGTGCGACTGACCTAGGCCAGCCTTGTGCCATAGTGTCTTCGCGAGATGCAAATAGGCATCTAACGCTTGCCGAGCCTGCGGTGGCAGCGGATGTGAAGCGTTCCAGTAATCTGCTTCTAGCGCGTCCCAGAGTGGATCGCCGAGCAGACGGGCTACTCCAGCAAAATCACCAGGCGCAATGGCGTAGACCGCGTCTCGCAGAGGCTTCGCCAGATGATCTCCTTGCAGCACTTGGTTCATAGTGTTTTGATAGGTCGTCGCTTAATTCTGGCACCGCTCAAAGCATGCTTGCGTATTTAACATAATATAAATTCCCGATTCTTTAAGCGGGTCTGATGTTTTGCCGAATTGCCTCTATCGCCGCTTCAATTCGCACGATGGGAGTTAGGAAACCATCCTCGACACGTTCGCGCGCTTGCCTATTCACTGGTGGCCCAATTACTTTCGAAAAACCTAGTTTATCGGCTTCTACGACGCGAAGTGCACTTCCTATGACAGGACGAACTTCGCCCCCTAATCCTAGTTCACCAAAAACTACAACATCCGACGGAATTGCCACGCCTGCGAGTGACGACCAGATCGCAGCGACGATCGCCAGATCAGCGGCCGGCTCGGTTACTCGAAGACCTCCAACCACGTTTACGAACACGTCGAAACCGCCGAGTTGGCTGCCCAAGTGGCGATTCATCACGGCCAGCAGCATTGCCAGCCGTTGACTGTCAAACCCCGTGCATACTCGCCTTGGATTGCCTGAAGTTCGATCCACCAGCGCTTGCACCTGAACGAGCAACGGGCGCGAGCCTTCGATAGCTGCGAATACGGCATTGCCCGGTGAGGCTTCTTGTCCTCGCGCTAGGAACAGCGCAGACGGATTGCTGACGCCGCGCAAACCATCCTCAAGCATGGCGAACACGCCGATTTCGTTGGATGCGCCGTATC
>JANXNO010000207.1 GCA_025354075.1 Burkholderiales bacterium
GACCGAACTCGTCGATTTTTCGGCAGATCAGCTGGACGTGGGCGAGGTGTTGATCAACGTGGATTATTCGACGGTGAACTACAAGGATGCGTTGTCGGCGACCGGCGCGGGCCGCATCATCCGGCGTTTTCCTTGCATTGGCGGCATTGATCTGGCGGGCACGGTGGAGTCTTCCACCGACTCCGCATTCAAGCCCGGTGACAAGGTGATTGCGCATTCGTATGACGTGGGTGTGGCGCATCATGGTGGCTATGCGCAGAAGGCGCGCATGCCTGCGTCGTGGCTGGTGCCTGTGCCTGCCGGGATGACCACGTTTGATGCGATGACTTATGGGACTGCGGGCTTCACGGCGGCGCAGGCAGTGCATCGTATGCAGCATGACGGCCTGCATCCTGCGATGGGGCCGGTGTTGGTGAACGGCGCGACCGGCGGCGTGGGTATGGTGGCCATTGAGATTCTGGCGAAGCTGGGTTACGACGTGGTTGCTGTGACCGGCAAAGAAAAAGATGTGGATTTACTCAAAGCGCTTGGCGCGAAAGACGTGCTGATTCGCGGGCAATTTGAGATGACGGAGAAGCCGCTCGGCGCCGAGACTTACGCCGGTGCTGTGGACAATTTGGGCGGTGAGCAGTTGTCGTGGCTGACGCGCGTGATGAAGGTGGGCGGCACGATTGCCAGCATCGGTTTGGCGCAGGGTTGGGAGGTGAAAACCACCGTGATGCCGTTCATTCTTCGCGGTGTGTCGCTGCTCGGGATCGACAGCGTGAATTGCCCGATGGCGCTGCGCCGCGAGCTGTGGGCGAAGCTGGCGAATGAATGGAAGTGCGACAAGCTCGCTTCGCATTGCCGCACTGTTTCGTTTGAAGAGTTGCCTTCGGTGTTTGACGCGTATGTGAAGGGCGCGGTGACCGGGCGGACGGTGGTGAAGGTTTCGTAATTCATGCGCTGCATCGTCGCGATAACAGTGATCGCGGTGTTGACGCACGGGCTATCAGCCGAGACCCTGAAGAACCACTATAACGATCCGTTCGTTCAGGTCACGCGCGACATCAAAAATTGCCCGCAGCCGCGCGGGCCGTTCATGACGGTGAAGGAGGCTCTGGCTGAAGCGCATCCACGCATTGAGCGTGGCACGACGTGCTTCCGGGCGGGCAAATGCAGCGAGCCAAATTCATATCGCTACGACGCGCGCATCGCGGCGGCGGCGCAACAAGTGATCTCGGCGCAACTGGCGAAATCGCCCACGCTGGCTCACTCCTCGGTGTGGATTACCGTGCAGCGACGATTTGTGTTTGTGCAGGGCTGCGTGACGCGACGTGCTGATATCGCGCTGTGGGAATCCTTGCTGCGACAGGTTCCCGAGGTTGAATACGTCGGTGTTGATCTCGCAATCGCTGCCGGAAAATCACACATGAAGGCGAACACGAAAATCCCGTATCCGGTGATGCCGGACGCTGCGCCGTAGCGTAGTTTAGGTTATCAGCTTTTCGGTGAAAGGCCCATTCAATATGGGCATAACCGCATAAAATTGCAAAAGTCGATTTTCAGTAAAATACCGCACTAAGCCCTTATTGAATGGGCCTGATCGAGAAAAGTTGATCGGCTACCCAGGCTGCCTGGCCGCCGCAACGGCGCGGGCGAGACCGTCGTATTTGTTGTCACCCAACACCAAGCGCGCCAGGCCGAATGCACGCGATACGGCCACGGCGCTGACGCGACGAAATTGTCCGGTACGGTCGCGCTCCTGGCCGCGTCCCGAGCGCGTGTTGTTGGCCACCTGCACCACGCCAGAGCTCGATACCCGCGACTCCAGCCAGCCGAGCGCGCGACGCATCGGCGCTTCGAGTTCGCGGCGCATGTCGGCCGTGGCGGCGTGGTCGTAATAGCGCAACAGGTAGACCAGCGCCTCCGCCTGAAAGCTCACGTCAAAGCCCGCCGCCTCCGGAAAGAAGCCGGTTTGATGCAGCCGTGCCAGTCCACTTTGAATCATTTCTTCACCGGCCACTGCTAGCGCTGGATTGCCGATGACGCGACTGCTCGCACCCAGCGCGTACCCGGTCAGCATGTAGCGCGACGAATACCGGTCGTGCTGCGCTACCGCTGCTTTCATGCGGCCCGCGTCGGCCAGCCACAACGCTGCCCGCTCAAGCTTGGGGCGAATGGCCTCAATGCGCGGCGCAAAACTTCGCGCGTAACCTGTGGTGTCAAGCAGCCACAAGGAGTGCGCGGTGGCGGCCACAAAATAGCTCGCGCCCAGATAATTGTCCTTGCACGGAAAGCTGCCGTCTGCCACTTGCTGTGCGAAGCCCCACTCGATGGCATTGAGCCCCGCGTCGATCAAGTCCATGCGGTTGCGGTTAACGCCCGCGCCAATGACGGTGTCGGCAAAGCGCTGCTCTTCGATGTACCAGGTGCCGTTTTTGCGCGCCGACGCCTCCCAGCCGCGGTTGACGCCCATCGCGCCTGACTTTTCAACCTGCTTGAGCAACAGGTCGGCATTCTTGTAGAACGTGTCGGTGAGCAGCGAGCTGCGTTCGTACGCTGCGTCGAGCCCCGCGCCCGCTGCGCGCCATTCACGCAGGGGAGCGCTGGGCGGCGACGTCATCGGCTTTGCAGTCGCGGCCAATGGTGCGGGGTAGTCAACGCCTCGCGCTGGCGGCTGTCGTGTTGCACAGCCCGAAATGAGCGTCAGCGCGATGCAGATCCAGACGCAACGAGACAGGGCGGACAGAGCAGGCATGGTGCTCGGCGTCTATGGCTTTTGACGGAGCGCGGTGGTGTCTTGTTTGACTTTAGGTTTGCCGGATTTCGCGGACTTTTTTACTTTAGCTTTGCTGACTTTGGTCTTGGCTGATTTGCTGCGTTTGGGTTTCGCCGCAGTCGCCTTGTCCGGTTTCGCTTTGACTGCCACTGTCGAGGTTCCCGCTGTTTCGCGCTTCAGCCGGTCATCAAGCCGCTTGTCGACGGCTTCATTGTCTTTGCGAATCTGTGCGCTGGCCGCCTGGCCAGCTGCTTTTTGTTCCGCAGTGTCCTGGGTGGGCACAACCGCCTTCGCTGCGTTTCCGGGCGGGCATGGTTTGTCGCTGTAGACGGTTTGTCCATCGTTGTCGCAGCGCACTGCTGTTTGAGCTGTGACCGGCGGCGAGAGTGATGAGACAACGGTGGTGATGACAACACACGCCGTCAGCAATAAGGTGTGTCTCATCAATCACTCCACATAAAAAGTTAATCTCCGTATTTTGCCGCGCAAAACACCGACCCCTCATTTTGCCAATTTGCACCCAACGTTGTTTTGGCCAGCAACGACTCAGTGACGTAGCGGTGATTGATGGTCGTCTTGTTGAAAAGACGAATCACCTTAACCTGGTCGCCTGGTCTACAGTACGGCAGCGGAGGAAAGATTCCGCCAGGCGCAATATTCACGTCATCCGCGCGCAGGGTGACGCCTTCGTCCTGCGCCCACGGCTGCGCCCGCACCAGTGCGCAGTCGGAGCTGGTAACGCCATAAAAGTGGGTATTCAGGGTTGCGCCATCGTTGGCGTAAAACCGGCAGACAGGACTGCCCAGCTTGGTGTCGGTACGGAAGGTTGCAAAGCGCTGGCCGGTGCGCTGCCATAGCGCGGGATAGCCGTCCAACAGGGCCGTTTCGCTCGGCCGACCGGTCATAAAGTATTTGCCCGAGGCCGGTGACAGGTATTCCACCACTTCGAGTTCATCACGCGACCCCCAGGGTAGCGTCTTTCTGATGGTCACTCGGTCATCGGCACCGCCGGGAAAACTGGTGATCGCAGTAAAGGCATCGCGATCCGCCTGATCGCGCGACAGGTGCGCCGAGAAAAACGAAAAGGTCCAGCCAAATATTTCTGCCGCGTCCTGAACGCGAAATCCGTGTGGCATGCCCTCGATGGATACGAAATATTTTGAGCCACTCAGCGCTTCAATCATCTGTGTGGTGCGGCTGATCGGGGCCACTACGTCAGCGGTACCGCCGATGCCGAGGTAGGGCACACGAACCGAGCGCACGCCGCCGTTGCTGTCACCAAACGCGGGCAAAAACGGTTGGCCAGAATACGGCACGTAGCCGACCACGGCCTTGTAGCGATTGTCGCGCACGATTACACGTTCGGCTCCGCCCCAACTGGTCGTCAACTTTGCGCCCTGCGCCAGCATCATCGCCATGCCGCCGAGCGACGCACCGAACCCGACGATGCGATCCTGATCGACACGGGTGGCGTATTCCGGTTTGCCCAGCAGGTAGTCAAGCCCCTGCGTAAGTCCTAGCGGACGTATCGCCTCCATCTCGGCGATTTCAGCGTATTTGCTCAGGACGTAAAAATAGTCGCTGACGTCGTCAATGTGAATGCGCGAATAACGGGCGTCGGCGTGAAAGGGGGCGAATACGACGTATCCCTCGGCGGCAAGACGACTGGCCACCTGTACGTAGTCGTCACCCAACGGTGATCCAGCAAGACCGTGACTCATCACCAGCAACGGCCACTTGCCGTCAATGACTTCAGGGTTAGTGGCGATCAACGGCGCCTCCGCGCCGCGCTGCATTTTTGGCACCTTGATGCCCGATGGCAGCGCATAGTCGGCGCGGCTGTTAGTCGCAGTCGTTGGATAGCAGGCGATGGCAGCAAATTGCAACTGCTTGCCACCCTGCTTTTCAAACACGTCAATCTCGCTGGCCTTGGGCACCGTAACTTTATAGGTAAGCGCATCCGCTGGACTGAGCAGCAGTTCGGTAACGTAGTGCGAACCATCCGAAAGGGGATTCCCTTCCCAGTAGTCAGAAGCGGCTGCGCCGGCCGCTACACGCGAAAAATCCTGCTCCACATTGCTGCAAGCCACCGGATATTTACCGTTTACTGAGGGGATGATGCCGCTGCTGGCGTGGGCCGGAATTGCAGTGAGTGTGCCGACGGCTAACGCCGTCACCAACGCCCGTAGCGCGTTTTGGAGAAAGGATAAATGTAGGATATTCATACAAGAATTTTGCAGGTTACCAAACGCTCGTCATGTCGGCAAATGCCGACACTGCGCGTCAGCAATTTCCAATAACCCAGACACGGGCGAATGAGCTGCCGCTTATCGCCGCAAAAGCGGCAAGGGGGTCAGAACTGCGGACGACACCACCATGCTTTCTGCAAAAAAAACGGGGCAATTACGCCCCGTTTTTAAAAGAGCCGCCCGTTGGGACGGCTACTTTCCGCTGACTAAGCCTGCCGTACGCGGCGCAAGCGAGTTGCGCCCCAACCCAACATCAGCAATGCGAGCATTACCAGCGCGAAGTCCGACAGCGTCGGCACGACCAGCGCATCCACTGCAAACGCCGTGGCGTTGGCTGCACCAGCAACGGTCGGGTCATCGGTAAAACCGGTTGACTCATTGCTACCGTTAGCGTCCGCGTCAAACGCATATGTCGCCTGATTGCGAACCGTATTGCCGGGTGCTGCTGCGTTGATTATGGCGTTGATGGTGATGACCACATTGCCAGCCGCCGGAATGCCGCCGTTCCACGTGACGGTGTTGCTCGCCACCGTTGCCACCGCGGTGCCAGCCGACGCACTGGCGCTCACCAGTGTCGTGCCGGGAGGCAATACGTCCGTGAGTTCATTGCCTGCGTTATCCGTCGTTGCAGTGTTGCCCGAATTGCTAAGCGTGATGGTGTATATCACCGGCGCGCCAACCGCCTTGTTCAGAACGCTGACCGTCTTGGTGGCCGTCACTGCTGCAAAACGAACCACAAAACTTGTTGGATTGGCGGCTCCAGTCACTGCCGGATCATCGGTGAGTTTGGTGGACTCGTTGGTGCCGTTACCGTCGGCATCAAAGGAGACGGTTCCCTGATTGCTGATGGTGGTGCCCTGCGTGCCCGCATTAACCGTCGCGGTAATCGTGATGGTCACGCTGCCTGATGCTGCGATAGATCCATTCCACGTTACCGTGTTGGTGCCAACAGTTGCCACTGCCGTTCCGCTGGTAGCCGTAGCGCTGACCAGGGTCAGGCCGGAAGGCAACACATCGGTGAACTCCGCGCCCGGATTATCGAGTTGCGCCGTGGTAGCGCTGTTGTTCAGCGTTACCGTATAGGTCACCGTTGAACCCACGCTGTACGTGGTACCGGCGACGGTCTTGGTCGACGCAACGGCTGCTGGCGAGATGACATTGACGGATGCCACCTGTTGCGCGGTCGGTGCGTTCTCAGCGGTGGCGACCGCAGTGACCGATAACGGGCCTGCCATGCTTGGCGCGGCGAGCGTGATGCTCAGCGTGACAGTGACGCCACCCGCGATGCTAGGAATCGACCAGACAGCCGTGGCATTGTTGAAGCTGCCACTGCTTGCCGTTGAAGCTGTGATGGTTGCTGGTGGCGCGCGATTAGCGGCTACAGCTACATTGAGCAGCGTATCGGTACCTGTGTTTTTCACGGTAATGGTAAAGCTCGACGAACCACCAGCCAGAACCGGATTTGGCGTCGTCAATACGTTGGTCACCGCGATTGCACTAACCGCTGCCACGTTGAACGTTGTGCTCGCCGTGTTATTGCCGGGCACCGTATCAACAGGGCTGCCGGAGATTTGCGAGACCATGCTGATCGGGCCGCTACCGGTAACCTTGGCCACCAAATTGATCGTCGCCGTTCCGTTGATCGCCATCGCGCCTACCGTCCACGCGCCTGTGCCCGCGTTGTACGCACCTGTACCGGTATCGGATACGTAAGTGAGACCAGCGGGGAGCGGCGCGCTCACGGCCACGCCGGTTGCAGCTGCCGGACCGTTGTTGGTTGCGGTGAGCGCAATCGTTACGTTCTGACCCTGTGCAGGTGCGGCGGGTGTCAGTGTTTGCGTGATGGCAAGATCAGACGAAGTCGCCGAATCCAGCGTTACGATTTCAGCGCGTTTGCCGTCGCCGTTATGGTGATGTAGTAGCAGTGCGCCTTGCGAGCCGTTGGCGGTCATGTTGGCGGTGCTCCAAGTGACAGGCAACGTGGCACCGTTCAGGTCCTGGGCCATGTGCGTGCCATTGAAGTTAAGGCCTTGGGCCGCGTAGTTCCATGTGAGTGGCCCGGCAACCTCGTCGATCATGTTGCCAAGCGGGCCGTCCGAGCCGCAAAGTGGATCAAAACCCGGGCAGGTTTGCACTTTGTACGTGAAGTTCGTTGTGCCTGCTGCCAGGCCCAACTGTGCCGGTGTAGCCGCGAGGATCATCACGTTGCTGCCGAACAGCGCCGAATTCGCCTGCGCTGCACTCAGCCGGTTGACGTAGCTGGTGCGTAGGGACGCGCTGCCACTGGCCAGATTCAGCACAGAGTTAATGAATGCGTCCTGACCGGTGCCAGTTCCACCGAATGACGGGCTCATGGAGCCAGCGTTTGAGTTGAACAACAGTCGACCCGAGGTCAGATCAGCAGCGGCGTTAACCAGAATGTTGAACGATGTCTCGGTTGGGCTGCCCCAATTGCCCCAGGTAGTGACACCAAACAGGATCAGGTTGTTCACGGGATCGTAGGCAACACCCACATGTTTAATGTTGGCCGACGGCCGCACTGACGTATTGACTGCACCCGTTGCTTGCAGCTCAAACGGTGACACGCGCGATACATCGGTCACCGGAAATGTGCCGGTGCAAGTTGGGCCTGCCGCCAACGTGCCTGTGCATACGTCGGGGCCGGACAGCGCGATGGTGCCGCTACCCGTGGCGTTACCGCCAGTGACAATGGTGGCCGGTGCCGAAATGTCTGACGCGGGTCGCAGCGCGGCATACACAGGAGCGCGCAGTACCGTTGCGCCGGACTGCGTGAAGTTGATGTATCCGCTTTTATTGGTCAGATAGTGCCGTGGCATGCTGCCGAGGCTAGTGAGTGGAGCGGGTGCCGCCTGAACCGCATCGGCGGTGATGTCACGGGTGTGATTCATCAAAGATGAGGTTGCCGACACCTGTACGTCCAGGAGCACGGTGCCCCCAGCTGGAATCGTAACGGTGTTGCCGCCGGGAAGTGAAAACGTGATACCTGGTGCATCGAGAGCGGTGTCGATCCCCAGCGTGAATGTTTGTGGCGTTGCACCGTAGTTAACGACACGCAGCTTTTGGGTTTGCGTCAAACTGCCGACCACTTCGCCAACGAAGCTCAGGCTTACGGCACCCGCTACGTTGTTGTTGAATGCAGCGACTGTGCCCTGCAATGCCTTGACAGGGTCTACGCGACCTGCGCCAGATCGATCTACACCAACGCGGTTGGCATTGGGGTACTGGAATACGTCGTGCAAGGCCGTGTTCATCGCCATCGCCTTGATTTCCTCGGCGCTGCGATCAGGGTAGCGTTGTACCAACAACGCTACAACGCCCGCAGCGTGCGGTGCCGCCATAGACGTGCCTGAAATCGTCAGCGTTTGACCGTCTTGCAGGTAGCCGCTCGCCGAAGGTGTGATGCAACCGCCGCCGGTGACACAGGTCACGCCGGTTTGCGCCGCAGTGATGGAAATGCCAGGGGCCGCAAGGTCGGGTTTAACGTTGCCGACACCGCTGCCGCCACCAATCGGTCCGCGCGACGAAAATGACGCCAGCGTGTCAGCCGCTGACGCCGCTACAAACGTTGCGTTAACTGCTGTCAACAGCAATTGCGCCTTGATACTGTCCCCTGTCTCTTTAGTAACCATCAAGGCGGGAATCGTCGCCGGGCCAACAATAGCGCCGCCCATCGAGATCGGTGCCACGCCCGCCGCGTTGTTGGCGACAATCACACCGATGGCACCGGCAGCGAGTGCGTTCTGATATTTGATGGCGAAACCGCAAGTGCCACGATCGACGAGCGCGATTTTTCCAGTCATCGCAGCTGCGTTGGTAAGCGGTGAACAGCCATCCGTGGTGGATGCGCCAGCTGCGTCAGACGGATCCAGTGCAACTACCACGTTACCGGTTTGACCGCTCGCGGATACCGTACCGCCCGCTGGGGTGGTAGTCATCACATTGGCAACTGCCGGCACATTACCAGCGATGCCTGCTGGCGAGTTGATGGTCAGGCCCGCACCGGGCAAACCGCTATCACCCGTGGCAGCGATCGCAATGACGCGCTGACCGGCACCCGGTGCACCGCCAATAAAGTAGGTGTCGCCCGCATTGCCGGCTGATGCCACAACAACTACGCCCATGCGAGCAGCGTTGTCTGAAGCCATTGAGGAGGTATTGGAAAGCGAGCCGTAGTTGGAGCCCAGTGACATATTGATCACGTCGAGGTGATCTGACATATCGCCGTCGTTGTTGGGGTCTACTGCCCACTCGATAGCCTGCACAGTAAGGCCAGTGCTACCGCTGCAACCAAACACACGTAGCGCATAAATTTGCGCTTGTGGTGCCACACCTGGGCCGATACGCAGCGCGCCAAAGGGCGTGGTACCGTCGTACGGGCCGGTGAACGGGGTGCCGTCCGCCTTTACGCCACCGCCCGCAGCGGTCGAGGCCACATGCGTGCCATGTCCGTTGCAATCCATGGGGTCTGGATCCGGCACCGGCGCGTTACCGCCGTTGTAAGCATCGCCCGCAAAGTCGGTACCACCCACCACGCGTGCGCTAGGAAAAAATCCGTCGGTGATAACGGTGCGATTGTTGGCTTGATAATCAGCCAAAAGCCCTGTGCCACCGAACGTTGCATGCTGGTAGTCGACACCGGTGTCGATGATGCCAATGCGAACGCCCTGCCCCGTCACGCCGAGTGGCGAAACGCCGGACCATGCTGCAGGCGTGCCAAGAAAGGGCACGCTAGTCGAAAGGGTTGGAAACTCGGGCTCGATCACATGCACGGCCTTGACGCCGGGGAGGGCACGCAACCTCGCGATGTCGGCTTTGCCAACGCTATATGCCAGACCGTTAAACGACTTGGTGACGCGATAGATCGGTGTCGCTTGAATGGAGGTGTTCGCCAATGCTGTGCTGAAGCGTTGGTGATCGCCCTCGTTTCTGCTGATTTGTGCGCGTGATGCGCTCACGGCCGCTGTGCGTGCTTGTGATGCGCCGCTGGGTTTCCCAGCTTCAAGCGTGGCGGCGAACACGAGTGATGCGGGAGCACCCTCGAGTTCCACCAGCACGGAAATATTGCTGCGTTGCTGCGCAACCAAGGTCGCTGTAATTTCTGCTGTATCTTGTGCGGACGCTGCCCACGGCAGCGCCGCAAACGCAAGCGTCGCGACAGATACGCGTAACAGTCGGTCAAACGCACGACGTCCGCGCGTTACTGAATCGGAACCCAACATACCACCCCCCGGAATGATGAAAATTGTTGCGGTCATGGTCGGTTTATGACGTGCTTAAGTTTCGTAAACACGAATGAGCGTTTCACAAGTCGCCGAGCCCGCAATTAACTTGCGAAGTTTAGGGGGCACAGTCAGCCTGCGCAATGCATTTCGACAGAACGGTAGTGATATGCCGATGGCATATTTGTCAGCCCAGTCGGCGCATACGAACCACCTGACTGATTACCATGGGTGAAGCAATGGCCGCCCCCAAAGCGAGCATGTACAGTCCTGGTGCGATCATTACCAATGCAGCCGCAAAACAAAGCGTGCGCTCCCAGGCGCGCATCTCCACCAGCAGATACCGCAACAGCGCTGCGGCCAGCAACAAAATGCTGGTGATGCACGCCGTGAACACCACTGCAAACGCGCCCCACGTGAAGCCTTTGGTGACAAGCAGCAAGGCGGGCGAAAACACAAATACGAACGGCACTAAGGCCTTACCCAGCCCAAGGCGGAAAGCGGTGTTGCCGGTTTTGAAGGGGTCGGAATTCGCCATACCCGCTGCTGCGTACGCCGCGAGCGCAACGGGTGGTGTGATGTCAGCCAACACGCCGTAATAAAACACAAAAAAGTGCGCCACGATGGGCTCTACGCCCATCTGCACCAGCGCAGGTGCGGCGACTGTGACCATGATGATGTAGTTGGCGGTGGTCGGAATGCCGCATCCCATGAGGATGCAGACAAACCCGGTCATGAACAGCGCGCAGAGAAGCATCAAGGCCTGCTTGCCGATGAGCCAGGCAGGCAGGATCGTTGAGAAAAAATCGGCCATCGATCCGGCGGCCGAGTTAACGATATAGCTTACCTTGAAGCCCACACCGGTGAGGGTGACCACGCCAATCACCAGCCCCACTGTGCCCGCCGCCGCGCCAACCGCTAGCGCATATTTGGCACCGGTTGAAAATGCGTCGATCAACTCGGCGCGTGTGAAGCGTGCCGGCAGATCAAGCACTTTCAACGCTGCGACGAAGGCTGCTGCGGTCACCGCAAACAGCACCACGCTATAGCCTTCAAGCTGCCCGGAAATCACCAGCGCCAGCACGGCATGCAGCGTCAGCATGATGCCTAATCCCAAGGCTGAATTACCTTTTTCGCTCGTGGTCATGCCGACAATAATGCAGCTTGAAATGCCTGCAAACGCGGACACGTAGGGCGTGAAACCGCTCATCAATGTGCCGACCAGTAATACCATTGGAATCAGTGTCGGCCAGCGTTTGCGAAAGCTATCTTTTACGCTTGGCAATTCGTCTGCCGTGAGTCCGCGCAGACCGGTGCGTTTAGCCTCGAAATGCACTTGCCAGAATACGCCGAAGAAATGCATGAAAGCGGGCACGATGGCAGCCATCACAATCGTGGCGTAAGGCAGCCCGAGAAACTCGATCATCAAGAACGCAGCCGCGCCCATGATCGGCGGCGTGATCTGGCCGCCGGTGGATGCGGCGGCTTCGACCCCGCCTGCAAAATGACGCGGGTAGCCGACCTTGATCATTGCCGGAATGGTGAGCGAGCCGACCGTGACGGCGTTGGCCACCGACGAACCCGACAACATGCCAAACATCGCCGAACCAAACACACTCACTTTGGCCGGGCCACCCGCGTATTTGCCTGCAAACGCGGACGCCACATCCAGAAACAATTGACCGAGCCCGATGCGAGTTGCGAGCACGCCGAACAATACGAAATGAAACACGTAGGTTGCGACTACGCCCACGGCGATGCCATACACGCCCTGACTAGTCAGATATTGGTGATTGACCACCTGCGACCAGGTTGCGCCAGCGTGCTTGAGCAGGCCCGGAAACGACTGCCCGAACATCGCGTAGAGCATGAACGAAATGGCGATGATCGGCAGCGGCCAGCCCATCGCGCGACGGGTGGCCTCCAATAACAACACGATCAGAATGGTGCCCATCACCACGTCCATGGTGTCCGGGTTGCCGATGCGAAACGTCAGGTCATCAAACACGTACGGGATGTACAACGCGGAGACTACCGCCAGCAGCGCAAACGCCCAGTCGTAAAGCGGCAAACCGAGCGGATGGTGCCAGCTTGGCGCGGCTTGCACGCCTTCTTTTTTGCTGAAGGCAAAGACCAGAAAAATGAGTCCAAGCACAAACGCCAGATGTACACCGCGATGCGTCGCTTCGCGTAGTAAACCGAAACCCGCCGTGTAATAGTGAAACGCAGACAGCGTGATCAACAGCGCAGTGACCGTGGTCAGCGCCACGTTGGCCATCGGGCGAAAACGCATCTCGCTGTCGTACTTTGCTTCCAGTTCGGCTGCGGCTTTTTCGTCGATAATGAGTGTGCTCATGGGTTCCCTGTTGCTAATTTTTTCCTGCCATTCCCGAGGTGGCGGAATGACAAACTGATGCCTGCGAAGAAGGTTCAAAGCGAATAAAAAAGGCCGGATAAAACCGGCCTTTCTCTTCGCCTGCAAACGCTATTTCAGCAATCCGACTTCTTTATAAAACTTCTCGGCCCCGGCATGCAGTGGGATGCCCGCGCCGGCAATCGCGCCCGAGCGTACGATGGATTTGCCTTTGGCATGGCCTGCGTCGAGCGCCTTGCGGGTGTTGTCGTTCCACAGCGCTTTGGTGATGTTGTAGACGAGCGTTGTGTCCTGTTTGGCGCTGGTGACCCATTGCGCACCGACCGCAAGCGTCTTCACGGCGCCGACGCCTTTGTAGGTGTCTGCTGGAATGTTGTCGACTGCATAAAAGCCGAATTGCTTGGCCAGCTTGTCTGCCTCGGGGCCGGCGATGGAAAGGATGTCAATGCCGCCTGTTGAGGCCAGCTCGGCAATCGCGCCTGCGGGATACCCGCCTACAAAAAAGAACGCGTCGAGCGAATTGTCCTTGAGCTTTTCGCCTGCGGCGTTGGGCTTGAGAAATTCAGGCTTGATGTCTTTCTCGGTGACACCGTACGCCGCGAGAATCGCGCGCGCATTGACGATGGTGCCCGAGCCGGGCTCGTCGAGCGAAACCCGCTTGCCTTTCAGCTCGGCGATGGATTTGATGTTGGCACCTTTGCGCACCACCAAGTGAAAGCTCTCAGGGTACAGGTTGGCGATCAGCCGCAGATCGGTGACCTTCGGTTTGCCCTCGTAGGTACCCGTGCCTGTGTACGCCCAATAAGCCACATCCGCCTGCGAAAAGCCGGATTCAGCCCCACCGCCCTGGATGGCGTTGACGTTGGCGACCGAGCCGTTTGACGCAACGGCAGTGGCGACCAGATTGGGAACCGTTGGCTGCGAAATCGCGTTGGCAATCAAGCCGCCAATCGGGTAGTACGTGCCCGCGGTGCCGCCGGTGTTGATGCGGAAAAAGCTCTGTGCGGTCGCGGTGCTGGCGACGGCAAGGTCTGCTGCCGCCAGGAGTGCGGTGAGTGCGGTGCGTTTCATGGTTCAAGATCCTTCATCAAGGGATGCGCTGATCGCGCACATTGATGACGGTTCCAGTGACCTGTGCATGCCCCCGTATGCGGGTTTTGCATAGCGCGGTACAACAGCCTGCGTCGGTCAGGCGAACGAGATGCTTAAGGCCTGTGCGCCGAGGTGCACGCCATTGGTCATGCTCATCGTGCCCAGATGCAGCGTTGCCGCGTGGTTGCGACAGGCGTCCTGCAGCGCCATAAATGCCGGCCAGCGCTGAACCTCGGCCACGTCGCCCGCGGTCAGCG
>JANXNO010000166.1 GCA_025354075.1 Burkholderiales bacterium
GTTCGCGCTTCGGCATCATGCCCAGCTTTATGGCGAAGTGGAGCCAGCAGTATCCGGGCTGCAGCGGCCACATTCACCAAAGCCTGTCGGACGGCAAGAAGAACCTTTTCTTCGACGCCAAGAGCCCACGCTCAATGAGCAAACTGTTCGAGAGTTATCTGGCGGGACAAGTCGCATGCCTCATGGAATTTGCGCCGATGTTCTGGCCGACCATCAACAGCTACAAGCGACTGGTTGACGGCTTCTGGGCGCCGGTCAAGCCCACCTGGGGAATCGACAATCGCACGGCCAGCTTCCGCGTGATCGCGGGTTCACCCAAAGCGACGCGTCTGGAAACGCGCTGCCCCGGTGCCGACGTTAATGCTTATCTTGCAATGGCTGCAGTGATTGCCGCTGGCCTTGACGGAGTCGAAAAAGGCTTGAAGCTCACTGCGCCACCGATCACTGGCACCAATCAGGGCGCAGAAAATATTCCGCGTGCGCCGCGCAGTCTGATCGAGACGACGCAAAATTTTCGCAAGTCGACCATCGCGCGCGACTGGCTGGGCGACACGTTCGTCGATCACTTCGCCGCAACACGCGAATGGGAATGGCGGCAGTGGCAAGACGGTGTGACCGACTGGGAATTGAAGCGGTATTTTGAGATTATTTAGGGACGGTTTTGTGCTATGAGTATTTCGTCATTTTCTTTTCCCACGGCCATCAAGTTTGGCATCGGCGCGCGCAAACTGGTTGCTGCGCATTTGCTCGAACAGGGTTACAAACGCCCGTTAATCGTCACCGACAAAGCACTCGGCGCGCTGCCCGTTCTTGCGGATTTCAAGGCCGAACTCAAAGGTCTGGATGTCGCCGTTTACTCCGGCGTATTCGGCAACCCAACCTGCTCGCTGGTGATGGATGGCGCGGCGGCATTCAAGGCGCACAACGCGGACTGCGTGATTGGCTTCGGCGGCGGTGCCGCGCTGGATGTGGCAAAAATTGTTGGGGTCGCTGCAACGCATGAGGCCAACATTCTCGAATACGTTTGGGATCATCCGCAGGCACGCGCCATCACCAAAGCCTTGCCGTATTTCATTGCGCTGCCGACCACGTCTGGCACGGGTTCTGAGGTCGGTCGTTCATCGGTGGTGAGCGAAGATGACACGCATCTGAAACGCGTCGTCTTCAGCCCAAAAATTCTCGCGAAATGCGTGTTCGCCGACCCCGAATTGACAGTTGGATTGCCCGCTGCCGTGACCGCCGCCACCGGCATGGACGCGCTAACGCACAACATCGAGAGCTATCTGTCGCCTGCGTATCACCCGCTGTGCGATGGCATTGCGCTTGAAGGCGCGCGGCTCGCTGCTGCAGCGCTCGTCACTGCCGTGAAGGAGCCCGGCAATCTACAGTCGCGCAGCGACATGATGATGTCGTCGATGATGGGCGCAATTGCGTTCCAGAAAGATTTGGGTGCCGTGCATTCGTGCGCACATGCGCTGGGTGCCGTGCGCGACTTGCATCACGGTCTTGCCAACGCATTGATGATCGACACGGTGTTGGCGTGGAATTTTGAGGCCGTGCCCGAGAAATTTGACGAACTGGCGCACGTCTGCAAAGTGCCTGGCGGTGGCAAGGCATTCGTGCCCTGGCTCAAGGCGCTGAAAGCACAGGTAGGCATAGAAGGCGGCCTTGCTTCACGCGGCGTAACGAGCGCCAATCTGCCGCGACTGGTGGATATTGCAACGAAAGACATCTGTCATCAAACCAATCCCCGCCCTTGCACCAGCGCAGATTTCGAGCGCCTGTTCGTTGCGGCGATGTAGATTCCACGCATCATGAACACACTTGCCATCCTCAATCCTGCGACCGGTGCGTTGACTACCGAAGTTCTCGCTGACGACGCATCTACAGTCGCCGCCAAAGCCGGTCAGGCGCGCGCTGCGCAACCACGCTGGCATGCGGTGCCACTGGCTGAACGCAAAGCCTGTGTCGAGCGCTTTCGTAGCCTTGTGGTTCGCGATCTTGAATCGCTCGCCCGCACGCTGACGCAGGACACGGGCAAGCCCGTCGGTCAGGCACGCAACGAATTGAACGGACTGCTTGGCCGTATCGATTTTTTTCTTGGTGCCGTCGCCGATGTGACTGGCACGCAAACGGTGTTCAACGAAGGCGGCATGTGCGAGCAGATTGAGCATGTTCCGCTCGGCGTGATCGGCAATATTTCGGCGTGGAATTACCCGTGGTTTGTCGGCGGCAATGTGTTCATTCCGGCGCTGCTGACCGGCAATGCAGTGCTTTACAAACCGTCTGAATTCGCCACGCTCACAGGATTCGAAATCGCGCGCTTGCTGCATGAAGCAGGCATTCCGAACGATGTATTCATTCCGCTGATTGGTGCAGGCGAAGTCGGAAAGGCGCTTCTTGCGCAACGCATTGACGGCCTTTTCTTCACCGGCTCCTACGCGACCGGTGCGAAGATTGCGCAGACGCTTGGCCCGCGCCTGATCAAGCTGCAACTGGAACTCGGCGGCAAGGATCCGACTTACGTGTGCGCCGATGCCAATGTGAAAAACTCAGCCGAGTCACTGGCCGATGGCGCGATGTACAACACTGGGCAGAGCTGCTGTTCGGTGGAGCGCATCTACGTGCATGAGTCCATCTACGATCAGTTTGTGGCTCACTTCGTTGAGACAGTAAAGACGTTCAAGCTAGGCGACCCGACGCTCGACACCACGTACTTCGGTGCAATCACACGTACGCCGCAGCTTGATGTACTCGATGCGCAAGTCGCCGATGCAAATGCAAAGGGCGCGACGTTGCTACTCGGCGGCAACCGTCTGCCCGGCCCCGGCAACTGGTATGCGCCGACCGT
>JANXNO010000547.1 GCA_025354075.1 Burkholderiales bacterium
GCTGCAACACGGCTACCCGTTCAAACAAAACCCGGTGCTGGAGCCGCTCGATCATATTAAGTGTCGGGATGCGTTACTCACCATACAACCCGTGAGCACAAAACCCGTTCGCCCTGAGCGTAGCGAAGGGTCTGACAACGCAACGCTTGAGCCATCAAACCCTTCGCTGCGCTCAGGGCGAACGGTGATGAGCGAAGCCCGCTGGCCCCGCGCCGACGCCGTGATTGGCAATCCGCCGTTTGTGGGCGCGAAGAAAATGCGCGCTGAACTCGGCAACGAGTACACCGAGCCACTGCGCAAGGTCTACGAGGGGCACGTACCGGGTGGGGCGGATTTAGTTTGCTTCTGGTTTGAAAAAGCGCGCGACGCGATCAAAGATGGGCGCTCAGCCCTAGCGGGATTGGTTTCGACAAACTCTATTCGCGGCGGCAAGAATCGGTTTGTGCTCGACTCCATTGTCGAATCGTCGCGCAGCTTTGAAGCGTGGAGTGATGAACCTTGGGTGAATGACGGCGCTGCGGTTCGGGTTTCACTAGTTGCCTTTGGAAACTGTGACGCCCGCGCGCGGTTGGATGACGTTCCGGTTGATCAAATACACGCAGACTTGACGCCGCAGACCAGAGAAATCGGCTCGGATATGACGCACGTAGCAAGGCTTGCAGATACATCCGCAACCTGCTTTGTGGGCACATCGAAGAAGGCGTCTTTCGATGTTGCTGGTGCCGTAGCTCGTCGATGGCTTCTATCACCGAACGTACATGGCGAGCCGAACTCCGATGTATTGGCGCTGTATTTGAACGGTGCAGATATTGCTCGCCGCCCGTCGGACACTTGGAACGTGGACTTCGGGACGAAGCGAGCGTTGTCCGAGGCGAAGCTTTTCGAGCAGCCATATCGACACTGCGAGAACGTAGTTTTGCCAGAAAAGCAACGCGTGCGGAATCAGTCGGAACTTGCCAAATGGTGGCTGCACGCGCGCCCTGCGCCGGACACGCGCAACGCGATCCGGCCGCTATCGCGTTTCATCGCAACATCAATCGTTGCGAAGTAGCGCCTCTGGGCTTGGCAGCATCCACGAGTCTTACCCAGCCACGCCTGTGCGCTGGTCGCACGCGCCGACGACGCCACGTTCGGCATCCTACATTCACGCTTTCACGAACTTTGGTCGCTGCGCATGTGTACGTGGTTGGGCGTAGGTAATGACCCACGCTACACGCCCACGACCTGCTTCGAAACCTTCCCCTTTCCCGCCGGGCTGACGCCGCGCGATACGGCGCATCAGCGGACGGAGGTATTGGCGGATGGGGCGGTGATTCCGGCGGGTTTGGCCCCCTCTCCCCTTGCGGGAGAGCGGGACACACTTGTTGCCAGTGGGCTCCGG
>JANXNO010000566.1 GCA_025354075.1 Burkholderiales bacterium
GCCGTATCGCTGCACCACTCGCTCCAGCTGCCCGCATAGAGCACGCTGCCGGAGAGTCCAGCGTGTTCCATCGCAATCATGTTGGCCAGGGCCGACACGCCGCTGCCGCATTGATGAATCAATTGCTCCGGCGCGCGGCCTGCGAGGATGGTCTCGAATTCGCGCTTCAATTCGTCGGCCGGTTTGAAAATGCCGTCCCGCAAATTGTTGGGGAACGCCCGATTGAATGCGCCAGGAATGTGCCCGGCAACCGGATCAACCGGCTCCATTTCGCCGCGATAACGCTCTGCAGCGCGCGCGTCGAGAATGCGCCGTGTGGGGTCGGCCAGGGATGCTGCGGTTTGCGCCGCGGTCAGACGCATGTGATCGCGCGGTGATGCAGTGAACTGGGTGGCAGCACGCACGTTAGGAGCGCTTTCGACGGCGCGACCTTCTTTTTGCCATTGCGCGATACCGCCGTCGAGCACGCGAACCTCGTCATGCCCGACCCAGCGCAACATCCACCACAAGCGGCCAACAAACATCGCACTGCCTTGGTCATACACCACCACTTTGCTTGCGTTGTTGATGCCTTTCGCGCCCAGTGTGGCTGCAAATTCGTCGATGCCGGGCAATGGATGACGGCCATTGCTGCCGGTTTTGGCACCTGACAAATCCTCGTCAATGGACAGGTAAATCGCTCCGGGAATATGACCGGCCGCATACGCATCGCGGCCAATCGATGGGTTCATCAGGTCATGGCGCGTGTCCACAACGATCAGCTGCGGGTCGTTGAGTTGTGCGGCGAGTTCGGCGGTGGAGATTAGGGGAGATGCCATATTGTCTGGATATTAAAAATGACGATGTGGGAGCGGTTTTACCGCGAAGAAAGTACGATCAAGCGCTGCGACGAATCGCGGTGGATCCGATTCCACAATACATCGCTAAAACGGCGCATCGTGATGATCCTGAGGACCGGCGGGTTTGCTGCTGTCAAAGTCGAACGGAATGTCGTCCTCATCAGCGACGGCGAAATTGGGCTCGTCGAAGGCGTTGTGATGTTCGACCTCGTGGTTGTCGCGATTGTCCGGCGTGGGCAACCGTGCCGGTGCAGCGTTCCTCGCTGGCGCAGTAGGCGTAACAGGTGCAGCAGGCGCAATAGACAAACGCGCCGCTACGATGGCAGCTCCTGCTGTCGCCATCGTCGGTCGGGAATACACGCGGGGCGGCGGCGCTGAGCGCAGTTCTGCCGCAGCTTCCTGCTCGGCCGTGGGCGCTGGCCGTCGTGTGCCGAGCGCGAGAATGCCGACGTTCATCAAATGCTCCGGCATGGCAATCGCGCGGGCGCTTGGGAACAGACTGCCATCTTCAATTTGCTTGCGAAGTTGCCGGAGCTCTGCTTCCGCCTCTTCATCGCTGATGCCGTCGTCGATTTCAGAATCAGCATGCGTTATAAGTCGTGACACTTCAGTGGCAAATTCAGTCTCGCGGAATTGCTCCAGCAACGCGCCGACGTTGGGCTCGTCCGGAAAGCGAATCGCCACATCGACCACCGCCTGCAACAGCCGCAATACCTGAGGCGCATTGTTCGCGTCTGGGAACTGCATGTCGACCAGATACATCGCGAGCTTCGGGCGACCGAGGATACGTCGTGCGCAGGCGAGCACGCGTTGCGTTGCCGGATCGGTGCGCGGCATCGGCGGTCGACGAGCGACGAAGCGCGTACGCGGGCCTTCGTTATCGGATACTTCCTGCGCCTCTTGAGGCTTCGCCTTGATTGGCGGCAACAAGGTATGTGCCGCGATATTCACATCGCCCTCCAAAACCTTGGCCAAGACCTCGCGCATCATCGGCGCGCTCACCAGTTCCAGATGCAATCGAGCGGCCGCCGCGCGTCCCGCCCTCGCTTCTGCGCTGTCGCCCGCATGGCGCACGTTCAACTCGCGAATCCAGTATTCAGACAGCGGCAGCGCATTGGCCACCATCTCCTCAAACGCCGCTTGCCCAAACTCGCGCACGTAGCTATCGGGATCATGCTCCGTCGGCAAAAACAAAAAGCGCACCTGCTTGCCGTCGCGCAGTGCAGGCAACGCATTCTCCAGCGCACGCCATGCCGCACGCTGACCGGCGGAGTCGCCGTCGAAGCTGAAAACCACTTCATCCGCAAGCCGCAACAAGCGCTGCGTGTGCGCCTCGGTGGTCGCGGTGCCGAGCGTGGCGACGACGTACTCGACGCCGTATTGCGCCAGCGCCACCACGTCCATGTAGCCTTCAACCACCAGCACGCGATTGATTTTGCGGATCGCGGTTTGCGCCTGAAACAAGCCGTACAGCTCGCGGCCCTTGCTGAATATCGGCGTCTCTGGCGAGTTCAAATACTTCGGGCCGCCGCCGTCATCCTTACTGCCGAGAATGCGCCCGCCAAAGCCAATCACCGCGCCCTGCTGGTTGAGGATCGGGAACATCACGCGTTCACGAAAACGGTCGTAGCGCTTGCCGCCGTCACCCGTCGCAATCAAGCCCGCCGTCTCCAGCAACTGGTTGTCGGCGTAGTCGTCGAATGCCTCGGCCAGCGGCTGCCAGCCTGCCGGTGCCCAGCCGAGATGAAAGCGCCTCGCGACGTCGCCGCTGACGCCGCGCTTTTTGAAATATTCAATCGCTATGGGGGATGATTTGAGCTGCTGCTTGTAAAAGCCCGCGGCCGTGATCATCACGTCGAACAAGCCACCCGCCTGCGGGTCAGCCTGCCGTGTGTTGTCGTTCGGCACGGTCAAACCGATATTTTGCGCCAGCTCCTCCACCGCATCCGGGAAGCTCTTGCCCGCGTATTCCATCAAAAAGGTGATGGCCGAGCCGTGCGCGCCGCAGCCAAAGCAGTGATAGAACTGCTTGGTCGGGCTCACCGAAAAAGACGGTGACTTTTCTTTATGGAACGGGCAGCATGCCTGAAAGTTCTGCCCCGCTTTTTTGAGCGGCACCAGGCGGTCAATCACCTCGACCACGTCGACGCGAGAAAGCAGCTGGGCAATAAAATCATTGGGGATCACAGCGCTATTATCTCTGTTCCAATCCCTTCGCCCGTGCGCGGAGGTGTGTGCTGGCGTAGCTGTTGGCGTGAGGGTGGTGCGTTTCATTGAGGCGCAGCGTTTGACAAGGAGAACTCCATGATGGGCTACGTCACTCTCGGCAGCAACAACCTGCTGCGAGCCTTTGCTTTCTACGACGCGCTGCTCGCCGAGATCGGTGCAAAGCGCAGTTGGGATTCAGAAACCTTTGTCGCCTGGGGCATCAAGCGCGGCCCCGCCCTTGCGGTTGTGAAGCCGTTCAACGGCGAGGCGGCCACGGTCGGCAACGGCGCAATGGTTGCGCTCGCCATGAAAAACAAGGACGACGTTGATCGCCTTTGCGCCAAAGCGATCAGTCTCGGCGCGACGGACGAGGGCCCTGCCGGTCCACGCGGCGAAGGCTTTTATGCCGGGTATTTCCGCGATCTGGACGGCAATAAACTCTGCGCGTTTTTCATGGGATGAACGTCCCGGACCGGCAACCCCCGTTTACTTTTGCACCGCCCAGGCACGGCCTGCGCGACCTTCCTGTGGAGCTTGAACATGTCACTGTTTGATTTTTTCCGTAAACGCAGCCCTGTTGCGCCGGTGGAGGTGGTCAACCCGCCCTCGGATCGCCGCCGCCGGGCGCGCGCGCAGGTGCCGCCGGGTACGTCGATATTGATTGTTGACGACTCGAAAACCATGGTGGCCGCGCTGGGCCGAATGTTGCGCGATAACCATTTTGAGATATTCGAGGCCTTCGACGGCGAATCGGCGCTTGAGGTGCTGCGCAAAAACAAGCCCAACCTGATCTTTCTCGACATCATCCTGCCCGGTATCAACGGCTTTGAAGTGCTGCGCCGCATTCGCCGCTCGCAGTACGTCGGAAAAATTCCGGTGATCGCCATGAGCGGCAACGAAGCCGCTACCGAGGAGTACTACATTCGCCGCATTGGGGCCGACGATTTCATGCGCAAACCCTGCACCCGTGCCGAAGTGTTCGCCCGTGTTGAGCGCCTGCTGAACCTGCAACCCAACGCGTTGGGCACGGAAAGCGACACGGGCATGTTGCCGCACGATGAGGGCTGAAATGTGGGTTCACGGTCGCCGCTCAATTTCTGCCGCCAGCTGCATATTTAGCGGTTGAAATGCAGTACAGCATTGTGTTGAACGTAACTGTTTGCTTGGGGTGGCGTCCCAATATGTATAAAGTCGACTTTAAGCAATACTGACCGTTTAGCCCTTATTAGATGGCCGTTTCATTAAGAAGATGATGTGCCGTTCAGCCACGCAGGAGCCAGAGAAAAATATGGCACCTTACCCGTGGCGACAGCAGTCAAGGGCTATAGTTAGTCCATGAAAATTGAAGCCATCGCCCCATCTCCATTCGCCCAAATAAACACCCCTGCTGCCGTCATTGACGTGACGCAGATGGCCGCGAATATTGATCGCATGCAGGCGCGCATGAACGCGTTGGGCGTGCGCTTCCGGCCACACGTCAAAACGAGCAAATGCGTGGATGTGGTGCGTCTTCAAACGCGCGCTGGCGCGTCAGGAATCACGGTGTCCACGCTCAAAGAAGCGGAGCAATTTTTCGCTGCGGGCATCGTCGATATTCTTTACGCGGTGGGCATCGCGCCGCACAAATTAGCGCAGGCCGCAGCGTTGATCGCTGCGGGTTGTCGGTTGCGAATTCTGGTTGACAATCTGGCGGCGGCTCAGGCTGTTGCCGCTTACGCCAACACGCATGACATTGCGTTTGACGTATTGATTGAAATCGACACCGATGGTCATCGCTCGGGCGTGAAGCCAGAAGCGCCTGAGTTGATTGACATCGCGCGGGCATTGACTGCGGACTCGCGCGTGACGCTCGCAGGTGTGATGACACATGCGGGAGCGAGCTACGCGCTTCATGATGCGGTCGCGTTGCAGCAATTTGCAGAACAGGAGCGCGCGCTCTGTGTGCGTGCAGCAACGCGGTTGCGAGAGGCTGGATTTGCGTGTCTGGATGTGAGCGTGGGTTCAACGCCGACGGCACTGTCGGCGCAAACGCTCGACGGCGTCACGGAGGTTCGAGCGGGCGTTTATGTGTTCTTCGATCTGGTGATGGCCAACGTTGGCGTGTGCAGTCTGGGCGACATTGCGATGAGCGTGTTGACTACGGTGATCGGGCATCAGCGTGAGAAGGGCTGGGTGATTGTGGACGCCGGCTGGATGGCGATGAGCCGTGATCGCGGCACACAAATGCAGCAGCTTGACTACGGTTACGGGCAGGTGTGCGATGCGGCAGGGCAGCCGATTGCAGGCTGCCTGATGGCCAGCGCCAATCAGGAGCACGGCATCGTGGAATGGCGTGATGCGAATGCAGCGCAGTCAGTCGAGGCGCGGTTTCCGGTGGGTATGCAATTGCGAATTTTGCCTAATCATGCCTGCGCTACGGCCGCGCAGTTTCCAGCGTATGAGGCGTTGGGCGGTGACGGGATCGTCACCACCTGGCCGCGCTTTTACGGCTGGTGAAATCAAGGTATGAGCATGAATGATTCAAGCCCAATGAGGATGCCAAAACCGATTCAACCGACAGGCCTCGCAACGCCCGGCGGGCACTACAGTCATGCTGTGGTGGCGAACGGGTTTGTATTTGTATCGGGGCAGTTGCCGATTGCTGCAGACGGCACCAAGCGGGTTGACGCAACGTTCAACGAACAAACCTAACAGGTGCTCGACAATGTGCGCATCGCGCTGGAAGCCGCAGGCAGCATGATGTTTCAATCCACGCCCGCGTCGTCCAGTGCTGGAGCGCGGAGAGGGCGATGGGTTCTAAGTCACTCATGGTGCAAGTGTTACCATTTCAGTTCAAGAAAGCTTGACGGGAGTACATCATGGAAGTTGTGTTGAAAGATGTTGAAGTGCAAGCGCTTGGGCTTCCGCCGCAACAGCGAAGCGAGCTGATTCATAGTCTGATCGCGAGCTTGGACGGGCCGATGGAAGATTCGCCTGAAGCCATCGCGAAAGCGTGGGACGAAGAAATCGACCGACATGTTGCCAATATGGACGCTGGTCGCACAAAGTGGATTCCTGCGGACGAGGCTTTTGCTCGCATCAATGCGCGGATTCGTGAGGCAAAAGACGCCGATGCGGCGTAGCCTTTCCGACGAAGCGCTAGCCGATTTTGAAGCCGCTGTTGATTGGTATCTTGATGAACTGGCCATTACCGCAGCGGAAGATATCGCCAGCGAAGTTGAACAAACGATAAGACTGATCGAATCGTTCCCAAACGCGGGTATCAAAGCGCCGTACAAAACTCACGTATTCACGTTAAGCAAATTTCTTTGTCGTTTGGTGTACCGCGCCGAACCCGACCACGTCCGCATCATCGCGGTTGCCCACCAACGGCGCAAACCCCGATTTTGGCGGGATCGCACGTAAGTCAACTTAACAGCTTTTGCACCAGCTGATCCTTGGATATGCAGTGATGCAGCGCCACGATGTCAAGACTCGCCGCGAGCGTGCCTATTAGTTACGGATCATGGTTTGGGATGGTGATGTGAGGTTCGCTGTGCGTCGCGCTGGCGTCGCGCGTCAGTCGGACAGGGCGCGCGGTTTGCCGACAGCTGGCATAACCCAATCGTCCCAGATACCCAACAAGCTCGGCACCAGCGAGAACGCGCGGAAGCCTCATGCAGCGAGCACTTCTTTGCGCGTGATGTGCAGACGAATGATGCTCGGCGCAGTGTCCGCATCAAAGTGGCAATGCACGGCATCGCGCACCTGAGTATGTAGCGCCTGCATGTCGTCCGCCTCAGTGAATACGTCTGCCCCCATCGCGCGCGCAATGAGCCCGCCTTCAGGCGCTTCTTCAACGAGAAAATGGATTTCGGTCATGGCGGGCTCCTTTGTCAGATGACGCCGTGGATGAACTTTAAGTGTGCATCACGCGCGGACCATACGCATTCAATGAGTGTAGCGCTGAGAGGCCGTGAGAACCTTGAGCGTGCCGCGGTGCGAACAGCGCCGTCGCACGTTGATCTCGACGTCGAGGTGGTGCTGATGGCTAGGATTTGAGTTTTCACGCGCATAAGCATCGGTCACATTTGCTGAACAACGAGCGCGAAGCGCTCCACGGTTCCCGGCGATGGGTGAGCTGCCCGCAGGGCTGCGGAGCCCATCGCCGGGAACCGTTGTAGCTCCCGCTCTCACCCCGGATAGCTACACTCGCCGCCACACGTTACGCCGTGGCTCAGCATGTTGTAG
>JANXNO010000587.1 GCA_025354075.1 Burkholderiales bacterium
CGCCACGCGATCGCTGACCATCACGCCGCCGAGCGGCACGTAGCCGCTGGTGACACCCTTGGCGAACGTCATCAAATCCGGCTCGATACCGAATGTTTCGCAACCCCACCAATTGCCGGTGCGCCCAAAGCCACAGATCACCTCGTCGGTGACCAGCAACACATCGTATTTTTTGCAGATGCGGGCAATCTCAGGCCAGTAAGTTGTTGGTGGAATGATCACACCGCCCGCGCCCTGCACTGGTTCGCCGATGAAGGCGGCAACCTTGTCAGCGCCGACGTCGAGAATCGCCGCTTCCAGCCACGACGCCGCTTTGAGGCCGAATTCGTCCTTGCTCAATTCAGGAAATTGCGTGCGGCCAATCTCAAACCAATATGGCTGTTGAATATGCGTGATGTCGGGGATGGGCAGCCCGCCCTGCAAGTGCATGCCTTCCATGCCACCGAGCGACGCGCCCGCCATGGTGCTGCCGTGGTAACCGTTCCAGCGACCGATGATGGTCTTTTTTTGCGGTTGCCCGAGGCAGCTCCAGTAGTGGCGTGCAAGGCGCACAATAGTGTCGTTGCCTTCGGAGCCGGAGCCGGAAAAGAACACGCGGTTGAACTGCGGGGGGCTCACATCAGCGAGTAGTTTTGCGAGCTGGATTGACGGCTCTGTCGTCGTTTGAAAGAAGCTGTTGTAGAACGGCAGCTGCATCATCTGCGCATACGCGGCGTCAGCCAACTCTTTTCGACCATAGCCGACATTGACACACCACAGGCCGCTCATCGCGTCAAAAATCTTGTGGCCTTCGCTGTCCCAGATATAAACGCCCTCGCCCTTCACGATGATGCGCGCGCCCTTTTTTGCGAGAGCTGCGGTGTCGGTGAACGGGTGGATGTAGTGCGCGCTGTCGAGCGCCTGCAGTTCTTGGGTGGTTAGTTTCATGGTTGCTCTTTAAAAGTCTTAGCTGTTCTGCCCCTTTCTCCCGCAAGCGGGAGAGGGTTGGGGTGAGGGTGGCGATTCCGGCGCAATATTTGTCAGGAGCAACCGGAAACGACGGATCTCGCCTAAGTCGCCGCCCTCAGCCGCCCGTCGGGCACCTTCTCCCGCCTGCGGGAGAACGCTTCGAAAGATAGAGGCGCGCGGCATTTGAGGCTCTGGTTGCTGGGCGCTGGGGCCTGCCTAAACATGCAACAACAAATGCTCTCGCTCCCAAGGTGAAATGACCTTCATGAACTCCGCGTACTCAATCTCTTTCACCTCGGCGTACACCGTGATGAATTCCTTGCCCAGCACGTCAGCGAGCGCGGGCTCATTGCGCATCCAGTCAAGCGCTTCGCCGAGGCTGCGCGGCAATGCAAACGGGCTGCCGTACGCGTCGCCTTTCATCTCGGCGGTGGGCGCAAGCTTTTGCTTCATGCCAAGATAGCCGCACGCCAATGTCATCGCCATCGCGATGTACGGGTTGGCGTCCGAACCGATTACGCGGTTCTCAACGCGGCGCGCTTCCGGGCCTGAAATGGGCGAGCGGATGCCAACCGTGCGATTGTCGTAACCCCACTCGATATTGATCGGCGCCGCCGTGTATTTCGCAAGGCGGCGATAGGAATTGACGTACGGCGCTACCAGCGCCATGGCCGATGGAATGTACTTTTGCATGCCGCCAATGTAGTGAAAGAACCGGTCGGATGCGCTGCCGTCGACATTGCTGAAGATGTTCTGGCCGTCGGCGTCGACGATACTTTGGTGAATGTGCATCGCGCTGCCCGGCTCGCCCGCGATGGGTTTGGCCATGAAAGTCGCGTACATATCGTGGCGCATCGCGGCCTCGCGCACGGTGCGTTTGAAGAAGAACACTTCATCGGCGAGCGACAGCGGATCGGAGTGGAAAAAGTTGATTTCCATCTGCCCCGCACCGAGCTCGTGAATGAGCGTGTCTACGTTGAGGCCCATCTTGCCGCAGTAGTCGTACACGTCCTCAAATAGCGGATCGAATTCGTTCACCGCGTCAATCGAATACGCCTGTCGCGACGTCTCTGCGCGACCGCTACGACCGATCGGTGGCTTCAGCGGCAAGTCGGGGTCGGTGTTGCGTGCGACCAGATAAAACTCCACCTCCGGCGCGACAATCGGGAACAACCCCTCGGAGCGATAGAGTTCAATCACCCGCTTCAACACCGAACGCGGCGCGTACGGAATCAATCCCCCGTTGCGGTCAAAGCAGTCGTGCACGATCTGCGCGGTGGGATCGGTCGCCCACGGCACGAGGCGCACGGTGCTCGGGTCCGGCACCAGATGCATGTCCTTGTCGGTGGCCGAGATCACATCAAAGTAGGGGCCTTCAGTCGGGAACTGGCCCGTGACTGAACCAGCGACGACCACCTCGGGAAGCCGCATGCCGCGGTCTTCCGTGAATTTTTCGCGGGGCAGAATCTTGCCTCGTGCGACGCCTGTGAGGTCGGGGACGAGGCATTCGATTTCGGTCACGCGGCGAAGATTGAGCCAGGTTTCCAGCTCGGCAAAGGTTTGCGGTTGTTTCATATCCATAAGGTCAGTCCGGGCGTTTACTTTCGTCATTCCCGCAAGGTCGGGAACATCACGAATAATTTCATTTCGACGTCAATGAGAACACAGATTTCGTTAGCCCTGTGTAGGCAGGCTCGACGATGTTTTCACGGCTTGGGTTGTGGCGTCCCGCCTCGCCACCCACGCCCGGCACGCATTGCCGAACGCCGCGAAAATCTGCTGCGACGCTTCGCTCTCCCACGGCTTCCACTCCGGGTGCCATTGCAGCGCGAGCGAAAAACCGGGGTGGGATGCGATGGTCACCGCCTCAATCTGGCCGTCCGGCGCGAACGCCTCCGCGGTCAAATCAGCGGCGAGTCGATCAATACCTTGTCCATGCACCGAGTTCACGTCGACGGGAGCGGCACCGATGATGTCCGCCAAATGCCCGCCCGCCACTGCGGTGACTGGATGCGCCAGTGCGTACGCCTCGTCGGTCGTGGCCCCAGAACGGCCCTTGGCGCCACGATGATCGTCCCGCCCCGGCACATGCTGCACCGCCTGATGTAGCGAGCCGCCAAGAGCCACGTTGATCTCTTGCAGGCCACGACAAATGGCGAGGATCGGCATGCCGATTTCAATAGCGCGACGAATCAGCGGCAAGGTGATCGAATCGCGCGCGGGATCGAGCGGCAGCGACGGATCAAGCACGTCCTGTCCGAAATGCGACGGATGCACGTTGGACGGCGAACCTGTGAGCATGATGCCATCGGCCATCGCCAAATACGCCTCCACGTCCTCCTTGCCGGTGCAGAGCAGCGGAATGGTCAACACCTCTGCCTGATCGCGCAGCGCGTCGGAATACCGGGTCAGCAACACCTGCATCGGGCGGTCATCGTAAACGCGGTTGTCGCAGGGGACGAGGACGATGGGTTTGCGCGGGGCGGGCCGTTGGGTGTCGGCGGCGGAGCTGCTCATGGGCGAAGATAAGTTGCGGGAGAGCCAGTATTTTCGCATTGGCGGGATTTGCGAACTTTGCCTGAACATCAAAGCGGATTGGCCCCCCTCCCCTTGCGGGAGGGGGTGGACGTGAAGCGGACGCTCAGCAGCAGCTGCTGCTCCACCCGCTGGAACAGCGAGCACCCTGTGCCTAAGGAGCGCCAAACACCCAAGTTTGACTGCATCGCCACGACCGCGAGCAGGGGCTGCCTACCCAGCGCAAACTTCGCAAAATTTCCATCAGCTTTTAGTTGAAAGGCTTATTAAAGTTGGGCGCTGTGGTTGAAAACACCGCTTATCGACTTTTCGCTATTTTTGCCTTTACTCCATGTGATACGGTACTTTCAGTCGAAAGCTGAAAGCACCTATCCATGCCTGAAAACGGAAAATTCAATTCGGAATTAGCTCATATGCTGACCGCCGTTAATGGCGATATTGGCACCGGTCAAAAACGCGGCTTCGTCGCTGGCGAGATAGGCGACTAAACCCGCCACTTCTTCGGGCTTGCCGAGGCGGCCCATTGGGATTTGCGGGATGATTTTGCTTTCCAGCACGTCGGTCGGGATGGCCATGACCATCTTGGTGCCGATGTAGCCCGGAGAAATCGTATTGACGGTCACGCCTTTACGCGCCACTTCGAGTGCTAAAGCCTTGGTGAAGCCGTGCATCCCGGCCTTGGCCGCCGAATAGTTGGTCTGGCCGAACGCGCCTTTTTGGCCGTTGACTGACGAGATATTGACGATGCGCCCCCAGCCGCGCTCTAGCATGCCGTCGCAGACTTGCTTAGTCATGTTGAAGGTGGAATCGAGGTTGGTTGCGACGACCGCGTCCCAGTTGATCTTGTCCATTTTCTTGAACGTCATGTCTCGGGTAATACCGGCGTTATTCACCAGCACGTCAACCGGGCCGACTTCTTTGACGATCTGCGCGACACAGGCGGTGGCCGAGTCGTAATCAGCAACGTCGCAGGCGTACGCGCGAAAGCCGTAGCCCATTTTGTTCATCGAATCGAGCCATTCTTTCCACGTTTTGTTGCCGGGTGAATAGGTGGTCACGACCTGGTAGCCGAGCGCTGCCATCTTGATACAGATTGCCTCGCCAAGACCGCCCATACCGCCAGTGATTAGTGCTACACGTGCCATGTTTCTCTCTCCTTTTTGTTGACTCAAAAAACTACATTTTTTCTAAAACATACGTGCCCGGCGCAGCGCCGAGACTGGATTTGCTGGACTTCTTCGCGGCAACTTTTTTGCCCGAGCGCTCGGCCAGCCACGCGTACCAATGCGGCCACCAGCTACCGGGAATTTCCTTCGATGTCGCATCCCACGCTTCGGGCGATTCGGCGGGCCAGGTGCCGCTCCAGTAGCTGCGTTTCTTTGGCCCCGGCGGATTGACCACACCAGCGATATGCCCCGAAGCGCCGAGCACAAACTCGACATCGCCACCCCACAACTCAGCCGATGCATAGGCGCTCTTCCACGGCACGATGTGATCCTCGCGTGAACAGTAAACGTAGGTCGCAATATCCACCGCTGACAGGTCAATCGGCTCGCCCATCATCTCAAGCGCATCGGGCTCAACGAGTTTGTTGTCGAGATAAAAATTGCGCAGGTAATACAGGTACATCGGACCCGGCAGATTAGTTGAATCGCCGTTCCAGTAGAGCAGATCAAACGCTGGCGGATCCTGACCCTTGAGGTAGTTGTTGACGACGTAATTCCAGATCAAATCGTTGGCACGCAGGCTGGCAAACGACTGCGCCAATTCGGAGCCCTTCATCAGCCCCGCTTCACCGTCTTTGGTGAGTTGCTGTGCACGCAATTGAAATGTGCTCTCGCCAAGATAGGCCTTGATATCACCAGGCTCGCTGAAGTCGAGCAGCGTAGTCAGATACGTCGCACTCTCGACGAAATCATCCAGCTCGCCCCGCGCCGCAAGCACCGCGAGGGCACACGACAAAATGGTGCCACCCACGCAAAAGCCGAGCGTGTTGATGGTTTCCGCGCCCGCGTGGTCGCGCACCTCGTCGATGGCGGTGAGAACGCCCTCTTCCAGATAATCTTCCCAGGTCAGCGCCTTGAGCGCATCGGGCACATTGCGCCATGACACGAGGTAGACATCGAAGCCTGCGTTGACGGCGTGGCCCACAAACGAGTTCTCGGGTTTGAGATCAAGAATGTAGTACTTGTTGATACACGGCGGCACGATGAGCAATGGCCGTTGGTGCACGTTTTTTTGCGTTGGCATGTAATGCAGCAGCTCAATCAGCTCGTTGCGAAACACCACCTCGCCCGGCGTCAACGCGAGGTTGCCGCCGACCTTGAACACCGTCTCATCGGTCATCGCGATGTGACCGGTCTCGATGTCATGTCGCAGGTTTTCTATGCCGTGCTTGAGGCTCTCGCCACGGGTTTCGATGGCCCGTTCGATGGCCTCGGGATTAGTCAGGAAAAAATTGCTTGGTGCAACCGCGTCCAGCATTTGTTCGAGAAAGAACTTGGCACGATGACGTTCGCGCTCTTCCAGATCAGCATGTTCTGCCAAATCTCGCCAGAACGCTGCGGTGCGCAAATATTGATCGCGCGTGGCCTGAAAAAACGGCTGCGCCTGCCATGACGGCGAGCGAAAGCGGCGATCCGATGCGGCTAGCGCAGATACATCAGTCGTGGGCGAAAACCATTTGCTTGCCGCCGCTTGAAACGCATCAGGCTTAACCGCTGGCAACCACCACCAGCCAGCCTCGGGTGCAGGCAACGCTGCCATCCCGCCCATCGCTGGGACGCCAGGCATGCCGGACAGCCCCGGCATGGAGGGCATCGCCGGCAACCCCTGAAACATCGGTGCCGCACCGGTTCCCCATGCACCGCTAAATAGCGATTGCAGGGTCGGTGGAATTTGACTTCCCGTACTCATGACCATCCTCCTCCTTCGTCCTCTGATGCCTCGTAGGCCTGTCGCAGCAATGTAGCCCATTGCGCGAACCGCCGCCAACGGGTGTCCCCGAATACTGCGTATGTAGCGCACGAAGTAACATCAGGCGTTGCAAATTTGCGGACGTGTTATGGTCATTGTTGCGCTTGGCTGGCTTTATGTAGTGATGATGATCGCAGCAGTTTCTGACTCACTGCTGAAAGGCGTCATACGGCTGCTATTTTTAGGCGTTTTGCCTGTCGGCTTGCTGCTCTGGATCAAGCTCAGGCAACATCGTGCGCGCGTCGCTACGGCTGCGGCCGACGCACAAAACGTAGACGGGTAGCCGCGCTTCACCTAGTGGCTATGGCCCGCGTGCAGCAGCGAGTTCATCAGCACGACGGTCGTCACGCCCAGCCCGATCATCAACATCTGCTGCAGCGTGTCTTTGATCGAGAACTTGCGGTGCAGCGTCGGGATCAAATCGGCGACCGCCACATAAAGCATCGACGCGGCCGCGAACGCGAGTACCGGCGTCACATAGGCCTGTGCGCTGGCCAGCGAAAAATACGCTACAACGCCGCCGACCACCATCGCCATGCTAGAAATCATGTTGTATACGAAGGCCTTTTTGCGCGAGTAACCGGAGTGCAGCAATACAAAAAAGTCGCTCACTTCCTGCGGCACTTCGTGGGCGATTATCGCCAGGGACGTAACCACACCGAGGTTGAAATCAGCGAGGAAGGCAGCGGCAATCACCACGCCGTCGGTGGCGTTGTGTAGCGAATCGCCCACCAGCACCATCAGCCCCGAGCGACCACCGTCATGCTGGTGATGGTGGCCGTGTTGGTGCGCATGGCTCGCCTCGCCCTCAACCGCAGGCTGCAAATCACCGTGCGAGTGCCGCCAGATTACAAGCTTTTCAAGAAAGAAAAAGAACAACACGCCACCAAGCACCCAGCCCATGAGAGACGCAGGATCGACGCCGTCGGCCAGCGCGTGCGGCAGGATGTCAAGAAACACCACAGCGAGCATTGCGCCCACTGCAAACGCCACCCAACGTTCGACCGACGAGAGCCTTGCATAAAGAGCAAACGCCGCGACTGCGGCGGAGGCAAGACCACCCAGAATGGCGGCAACAATGATGAAAAGAAGTGTCACGTGGGGTTTCCGGGTGCTGCGTGGGCTGAACGCAACGAAGCTCAGGAAATTGGCTTTATCGCAACATGATTGCATTTTAGCGGACTTTGCCGCCCAAAGTAACTGCAACTGCTCCCCGCATCGAACAACTTCGCACTCGGTCGAAGGCTACCGAGCCTCCAGCCCTTTCGCGGTCATGATGTCACGTGCGGCAGCACTCTTGAGCGCGGTTAGCAAAGCGCGTGCCGCTTCGGCGTCGCGTGCACTGGCGCTCAGCCCGCCTGAGTACACGGTGTAGTTTTGAATCTCGGCCGGAATCGGGCCGACCAGCGTCGCGCCGGGCACGGCGAGAATCTCGCTGATCTGGTGAATGGCGATGTCCGCTTGATCGTTGACCAGTCGCTGTGCCACCAAGCCACCCGGCACCAGCACGGCCTTCGCCTTGATGCGGTCCGCGATACCCATTTTTTCAAACAGTTGCGTCAGGTACACGCCGCTTGATCCACCCGCAGCGGGGTCGATGTAGGCCACCGCGCGAGCACTGAGTAGTGCATTTTGAAACGCTGCCACCGTGCTAATGTCGGGCAACGGCGCGCCATGCTTGACCGCGACACCAATGGCCACGCGAGCCAGTCGGACGGCACTGCCCTGCGCAACTTTGCCCGCCTTGCTCAGCTCGTCAAGCGCACCGGGCGTGAGCACCACGACATCAAAGGCTTCGCCGCCGCTGATGCGTTTCAGCAGTCCGCCAGCGGTGTCGTTTTCAACCGTGACCTTGTGTCCGCTCTGCTTTTCAAACTCTGCAACCACCGCCGTGACCACCGGTTTGAACGCGCCCGCAGTGAGCACTTTGACCTCTGCGGCCAAGGTTGAAACTGACACAAGCGCGGCGCTTGCAAAGCACCCCAAGACTAAAAAAACACGCATGAGGATGGACTCCGCTAACTTTGATTAAACGTGCCGATGGTAGCGGGTCAGTCACGTACGTTACGGCGCGGGTTTCGCTTGCCGCTGCGCTGCTTATTCAACGGTCAAGGCCAGGAAATCCCTCGCCTCGAAGTTGTCGTATGACTGATAGACTGCCCCGCATTGCGCCGCGTGGGCATGAGGATTGAGGCAGTTCGCGCCGGGCATTGTTGAAAATCATAAGGAGGATTTCATGAAGCATTTGTTACGTAAAGCACTGGTCGTGGGCGTCACCACCCTTGTCGCCGCAACCGCGTTCGCGCAGTACCCAAACCGTCCCGTGACCGTGCTCGTTCCGTGGGGCGCGGGCGGCGGCACCGACTACCACGCACGCACGATGGCAGCATTGCTTGAAAAAGAACTGAAACAGCCGTTCACCGTGGTCAACCGCACGGGCGGATCCGGCGTGGTCGGTCATAGCGCAATTGCTGAAGCCGCGCCCGATGGCTACACCATTGGCACGGTCACCGTTGAAATCAACATGATGCACTGGATGGGCCTGACCAAGCTCACCCACGCCGACTACACGCCGATTGGTCTGCTTAATTTCGTCCCGGCAGGTGTCGAAGTTGCAGCCGACAGCAAATACAAAACGCTTAAGGATTTGCTCGACGACGCGCGCGCCAATCCGGGCAAGTTGAAGGCCTCGGGCACCGGTCAGGGCGGCATCTGGCATCTGGCGCTGGCGGGCATGCTGATGAAGGCGGGCATGAAAGCCGACCAGATTGGCTGGATTCCATCCGACGGCGCGGCTTCGGGCTTGAAGGAACTGGTTGCCGGTTCGATTCAGGTGTCGACGGTCGCGCCTGCCGAAGCCTCAACCCTGCTCAGAAGTGGCAAGGTCAAGCTGTTGGCCGCGATGACACCTCAGCGTATTCCCGCCTTCCCCGACGCGCCAACGCTCAAGGAGCTGGGGCTAGATTGGGAGCTGCAATCGTTCCTGTCGCTGATGGGCCCTAAAGGCATGCCGAAAGAAGCCGTCGCCACGCTCGAAGCCGCCATGAAAAAGATTCAAGCGTCGCCCGAATGGAAAGCCGCCCTGGATGCGCGTGGCTTTGGAATCAGCACGATGACTGCGGCCGAGCTAGGCAGCTTCGCCGCTAAATCCAACACCGATCTGGGCTCGGTGATGAAAGCGATTGGCATCGCTAAGTAAACAAAGCGTCATCGCGTCGCTCCGGCAAGCGTCGGACCGACGCAATCGCACGCTGTGGACGAGGTTGAACGCAACAGCTTTTCACATCGCCGGGCGGGGCGCCTTATTTCACCGGGGCTTGCGACGCCTTTTGGCAAATCAAGCCACAAGTCGACTTAAGCTGTTTTGATGCGTCAGGCCCAGTATCGACGCTATTTCAAGTAAAAGCTGTTAAACGTTAACGTTTGCGCGCTGCCCGTTTCACCGATTCAGTGGCGGCGCTGGCACCTTCCTGCATCGTCTTGGTGGCCGACTCGCTCATTTTGCTGAACGACGCATAGGCGTCGCGCTGCATTTCCATCGTTTTAATGGACATTTCGAGGCCCGACAGCGACAGCTTCATCCACGCCTCAACGGCGCGCATGTCCTGAATCCTGCGATCAATTTCAACTGGATCCAGCGCCTTCATGAACTGCTGCGGATCAAAGGCGGCGGAGGTACCACCCGGCATGCCAGGAACAGCGCCCATCATGCCCGCAAACGGATTCATGGCAGCCGGGCTGCTCATCATTTTTTGCATGGATTCGGCCCATGCGGACCACGGTTCATTGGCAGCATTCGACACGGTACTCTCCTTTAGATTCGTAAATCTGCACAACTGCTAGCATCAAATCAAGTCTACTCGTGAAGCGCGCCCAAACGTGGGAAAGATCATTTTCTGGATCATTGTTTTCTTTCTAGTGTTGCTCGCGCTGCGCCTGGTATCGGTACATAAAACGCGACAGGACGCCAAAGAACGCCGCGACGACGAAGACGCCAAAGCGCGAACCCAAGGCCGCGGCAAACGCGACGATGTTCCGGTGCAGGAGTCCATGGTCAAGTGCGCTCGTTGCGGGGTGTTTGTGCCGAAATCAACCGCAGTCATGACGTCTTCCGGAATGGCGTGCAACGATAGTGCCTGCAGCCATCGACGCTAACCTGGTAAATCCGGCGACGGGACTGAGCGGCACCGCGCTTCGCCTGCTGCGCCTGCTCGCACTGTACCGCTGCGTAGCGGCCATCGCGCTCGCAGTGGCCAGTGCGGGCAGCCGACTGACCTCGGTGAGCTACGCGGCGGCCTTCGCGTACGCCTGCTGGGCGCTGTTGAGCCTGCTGGCGCTGCGGCGCTTCAAGGGCGGCGTGTCCGGGTTGCTGTTAGCGCAACTGGCCATTGATCTGGTGTTCATTGCGGTGATTTTCATCGACACGCAGAACCCTGCCACGACCTACGCGACCTACCTTTACGCCATCCTGGCTGCACATGGATGGTTCATGCGCGACCGCATGGCGTTTGCCCATGCCGCGCTCGCCACCATCACATTGCTGCTGGCTGAACTGATGATGCGGTCAGGCACCGTGCAAGCCTTGTCTCAGGCTGCGCTGGTCGGTCTGGGCTATTTTTTGCTCACCGCCATCGGCGTGGTACTGGGACGCAGCGCTGAGGAATCCGAACAAAAAGTTGCGTTGCGGACGGCCGACGTACGCCGTCTCGCGCACATCAACCAGGTGGTCATCAGCGAGCTTGATGACGGTGTGCTGGTGATTGGTGCGATGGGTCAGATTGTGATGGCCAACCCGCAAGCCACGCGCTGGCTGGGCGGCGACGAGGCCATGATGAGTTCCGACACGCACCTTAGCGCGTTGTCCGCTGACTTGCATGCCCGCTGGCAAGCATTTTTCTTGAACAATTCGACACTTGACGCATCTCCCATCCGCACCCGCGATGGCGCCCGTCTACTGTCGCCGCGCATGATGCCGGTGGACCTGGAGCAGCGCGCAGGCACGCTGATTTTTCTTGAAGATATTGAACAGGCGGAATCCCAGGCCCAGCAAATCAAACTGGCTGCGCTGGGCCGGTTGTCAGCGAGCATTGCCCACGAGATCAGAAACCCGTTGTCGGCCATAAAGCAAGCCGCGCAGCTGATCGGTGAAGAGGTCAACTACAGCGCTGAGGCGCGCGCGCTGACCGCCATGATTGACAAAAACGTGGATCGCATTGATCGCATCGTGCGCGATGTGTCGCTGCTCGGCCGACGCGATCGCGGCCACCCGGCAGCGCTCGAAATTGAAGCCGCCATCACGGAGCTCACCGACGAGCTATGCGTCACCCTGTCCGCGCCGCGCAGTGGATTTCGACTGGCGTTGTCCGGCACTGCCATGATTTATGTGGATCGCAGTCATTTCGACGAAATGCTGGTAAATCTGATGTCCAACGCGTGGCGGCACTCAAAAAAAGCGACCAATAGCGTTTCGGTCACCGTCAGCATTAACGATCAAATGCAGCGTGCTATTGTCAATGTGATCGACGACGGCGCAGGCGTCAAGCAAGACATCGCTGATCGAATTTTCGAGCCTTTTTTCAGCGGTAGCGGCAG
>JANXNO010000597.1 GCA_025354075.1 Burkholderiales bacterium
GCTGCTCTTCGCTGCCCTGCTCGCTCTGGGCACACCCCATCTGCAACTGGCATTGGGACTGTGCATGCTTTGGGCCACTTCGCCGTTGTACATCTGGTGGGTCAGCCGGGCGCGCCCCGGGGCTGAAGATGCTGCACTCCCGGTTAAGGATCAGCAATACCTTGAGGGTGTCGCGCGGGACACGTGGCGGATGTTTGAGCGCTGCGTGACTGCGGACGATAACTACCTGCCGCCGGACAATCTGCAAACACTGCCGCACGACATGGTGGCGCACCGTACGTCACCCACGAATATGGGGCTCTACCTCTTGAGCGTCGTTTGCGCCCGGCAGTTCGGGTGGATCGGCACACAAGACCTGCTCAAGCGATTGCAGGAAACGTTGACGACGCTGGCGCGACTTCAACGCCATCGGGGTCATTTTTTGAACTGGTACGACACGCAAACGCGGGCACCGTTGCTACCGATGTACGTATCCACGGTCGACAGCGGAAACTTAAGCGGACATCTGCTTGCCGTGGCACAGGCGTGCACTGAACTCGCCCAAGCCCCGTTTGCCGATGCTGCATCACTGCGCGCTATTGCCGCCTCAAAACTCAGGCTTGCCCCATTGCTCGGGCAATGGACCGATTTTTTCCCGACGCTAATGGGCGATTCGGCCATCGCGCGATTGCTGGCGTTAATCGATCCGCTGGCGGAGTGCCGGGCTCAGTCGGAACGGTGTGTGCAGCTACTGCATGACGCTGAGGCGGAAGTCGCAGCGTTGACGCTCCCCGAACCTGACGTAGCCCTTCCTGCGGAAGCAACGCCTCGTGACATGCTGATCTGGTTGCTCACTGATCATATCAGCACCTGCCGTTCTGCCTGGCTGGACGCGCTGGCGGTCAACACCGTAACCGTGGACTCGCCTGAACTGACCAGCGGAGCCCACGAGGCGACACTGCGATTACACGCGATTGCACGCGAATGTGAAGCACTCGCGTGGGAAGCGGACTTCAGTTTTCTCTACCACCGCAAGCGTCATCTATTTCACATCGGCTATCGAGTCCTGGAACAGCAACTGGACGCTGGTTTTTATGACCTGCTAGCGTCCGAGTCACGTTTGACCAGCCTGCTCGCCGTGGCGAAAGGTGACGTACCCGTCGGTCACTGGGGCGCACTAGGTCGGTTGTTTTACGCCGTGGGCACGGTGGCCGGTTTGCGCTCGTGGTCTGGATCGATGTTTGAATACTTGATGCCGAGTCTGGTTCTTGATGAGCCGCACGGCAGCGTGTTGTGGGACGCCTGTCACGCGACGCTCGTGGAGCAAATAGCGTTTGCTGCTTCGCATCATGTGCCGTGGGGAATATCCGAGTCTGCGTATGCCGGACGCGATTACACGCTGGCCTATCAGTACGCCCCGCAAGGCGTGCCACGGCTGGCGCTGCGGCGGACGCCAACCGACGAACTGGTGATTGCGCCCTACGCGACTGCGCTCGCCGCACAGATTGCGCCGCGTCGCGCCTGCGCAAACTTCGCTGCACTGGAAAAACTCGCGGCGCGCGGACGCTACGGATTTATTGAAGCCCTCGACTTTTCGCGGTCGCGACAAACCGGTAATGAGCCGTTCACGCCAGTGAGCACCTTTATGGCCCACCATCAAGGCATGACCATCGTCGCGCTCACCAATGTGCTGCTTGACGGAGCCGCGCAACGCTGGGGCATGGCCAACGCACATATCGAGGCGGTGAGTTCGTTGTTGCATGAGCGGGCACCCCGCGAAGTATCCATGCTCTACGCACCGCCTGCAGGCCTGCCGCCTCAAGCGCTGCAACGGCGTGCGCCCGGCTTGCTTCGTGAAGTGACGCCAGGCAACCTCGCGCTGGAACCCACTCACGTACTTTCGAACGGGCGCTACAGCGTAACGCTGCGCGCCAACGGTGCGGGCTGGAGTAGCTGGGGATCAGTCGGCATTACCCGCAGGCGAGACGATGCGCTGCGCGACGCTTACGGTAGCTTTTTTTATGTTCGTTGGCCCAACAATTCGTCTGACTCGCCGTCAACGTCGCGAGAGACGCCCGTGTCGATCACGCAGCATCCGGCACCAGACCCCAACGCGATGTACAAGGCGATTTATCACGCGGATCGCATGTGCTTTGACGCGGTCTGGACTGACTTACAGGCACATGCAACGGTTTGGGTCAGCCCTGAAGACGATATCGAATTCCGCGTAGTTGAGCTGAGAAATCTCACGCATCGCACCGTTGAAATTGAACTCCTGTCGTCGTTTGAAATCACGCTTTCCGACCCTCGAGCCGACGAAGCGCATCCCGCGTTCAGTAACTTTTTTGTAACTTCTGAGTGGCTGGCTGAGCACCAGGCATTGCTGTTCGAGCGCAAACCCAGACTCGCCACAGAGAAGGGATTGGTAGCGGCCCACTTTTTGACGCAGAGC
>JANXNO010000665.1 GCA_025354075.1 Burkholderiales bacterium
CTTGTGCTCATCACCATTCAACGACTCTGCACCCTCGTTCGTCGACACATGCTTCTTTCTGCCGCGCAGACTCCTAGGCTTGAGTGTTTATGTGGGGTAGTGTCGCATCGCGCTACAGCACACTTTCAGGAGTGGATAGAGTCAGGTTAATATCGCAGCATGATTCGCCTTGTTTACGTCAGTACCTGCGCCGATAACGTTCAGCCAGAGGACATTGAGTCCCTCCTGAAAACTGCTGAATTGCGAAACCAGCAGAAGGGGATCAGCGGCATGCTGTGCTGGTCGGGCGAATTTTTTTTGCAGTGCCTAGAAGGTGATCGTGCTGCGGTCACGCAATGTTTTTCGCGCATCCTGACCGATCAGCGGCATCACTCAGTGGAACTCATTCTGAGCGCGCCAACATCGGTGCGCTGGTTTTCTCAGTGGGGAATGGGGTTTTCTCGCACGATGCTATCGCGGCGAATGGATCTGGCTGAATGGACGGGCAATAGCTTTAATCCGTATCTTTTGGAAGCTACCCATTTGGAGGCGACGTTTGAGCGGCTATCAATGCTTGCGCAACGCATGGAAGTTGCGGGCGAGGACACGGCATCCAGCTCCCCTGCGCGCTGAATGGGTTAATCCCTACTGTGTCGGTACAAATCGTTCTTAGAATAATTAGTATGCGGGACGAAAGTCTTGAGAAGTTTGATGAACGGCACGATCAATGTGTCACTTAAAGGAGGTTGTTGTGAATTTAACGATAAAGGTGTCCGCTATTGCGGTGACTGCCGCACTAACTTTGGCGGGCGGCATGGCACACGCACAAAACGTGAAGGTTGCTTTCATTGAAGGCTTGTCAGGCCCGTTTGGTGGCGTCGGTCAAAACCAGCTTAACCATTATCAGTATGCGGCGGAGCAATTTAGCGGCAAGAATGCGAACTCCGGCGTGACCGTACAAATCGTGCCGATGGATTCCAAAGGCAGCCCTCAGGAAGCACTGGCACTGTTCAAAAAAGCGACCGACGATGGCATTCGCTTCATCACGCAGGGCAATGGTTCAAGCGTTGCGGGCGTGTTGATTGACGCGGTCAACAAGTTCAACGAGCGCAATCCGGGTAAAGAGGTTGTGTTTTTGAATTACGCAGCCATCGATCCCGATTACACCAACAGTAAGTGTTCCCCGTGGCATTTCCGCTTTGACGCCGGCGTCGATATGAAGCTCGAAGCGTTGACCAACTACATGAAGGACAACAAGGCGATCAAGAACGTCTACGTGCTCGGTCAGAACTATTCGTTCGGTCAACAGGTATCGAAATTCACGGCCTCCATGCTCGCTGAGAAACGCCCCGACATCAAAATTGTGGGCAACGAATTACACCCGCTCGGTCAGGTTAAAGACTTCGCTCCGTACATCGCAAAAATGGTGGCTGCTGGTGCTGACACAGTGGTGACCGGTAACTGGGGTCCTGATCTGGCGTTGCTCATCAAGGCGGCAAAAGATGCGGGTTACAAGGGCAATTTCTACACCTTCTACGCGGGCGTGATCGGTACGCCGGCAGCCATCGGTGAGGCCGGCACAGACCGCGTGTTTCAGGTTGGATACTGGCATCCAAACGCCGAGAAAAACGCACTGGACGCAACATACACTGGCTTCAAATATCGTTTCAAGGAAGAGTTCTACACGGTGGCTACGGTCAATGCTGTGAAGTTTCTCGTGGCTGCGGTTGAGAAGGCGAAAAGTGCGGACGGATTGCCTGTTGCGCGTGCGCTGGCAGGCATGAAGGGCAAGGGCGGCTCAGGTGAAGACATCGAGATGCGCGCGTCCGACGGAGCGATGCAACAGGCGCTATACATCATGCAATGGACGCGCGCGGGCGTACCTGGCGTGAAGTACGCACAGGAAGGAACAGGTCACGGCTTCAAGACGGTACGTTATCTGGAGCCTAAACTGGCTTCCATGCCAACCACTTGCCAGATGAAGCGCCCCTAGCGCTGTTCAGAAGTCAACCGCTGTCATGCGGCGCAGGTAGCAAGGCGGGTTCGGCCCGCTTTGCGGTGTATAGCACCTCGCGCTTAAAGTGCTGTTCGTCCGCAGCGCAATCTTAGTGACGTAATTTCCGACCCAGAGGCTTGATGGAATTCTTCACCATATCCCTGCTCAATGGCGTCAGCTATGGGCTGCTGCTTTTTATGTTGTCGGCGGGGCTTACGCTCATTTTTTCGATGATGGGCGTGCTCAATTTTGCTCACGCCAGCTTCTACATGCTCGGTGCTTACCTTGCATTCCAGGTTTCGGAATGGACAAATTTCTGGGTGGCATTTGTGATAGCGCCCGTCCTGGTCGCGATTCTGGGCGGATTGTTTGAGCGCGTCGTTCTCAGGAAGACCCACAAATTTGGCCACGTTGCGGAGTTGCTGGTGACCTTCGGTCTGTCGTTTGTGATTCTTGAGCTGGTGCAGTTGATCTGGGGACGGACACCCGTCGATTACAAGGTGCCCACAGTCCTTGAAGGCTCGCTGTTCAAACTCTACAGTTCGAGCTTTCCGGTCTATCGTGCTTTCATGATGCTGGTCGCATTTGCCATGCTTGGCAGTTTGTTTCTGGTGCTCAAAAAGACCCGTATCGGCTTGGTGATTCAGGCGGCGTTGACGCATCCCGAAACTACCGAAGCACTCGGCCACAACGTGCCGCAGGTATTTGCGCTGGTGTTCGCCGGCGGCTGCGCGTTAGCGGCGCTGGCTGGCGTAATTGGCGGCAATGCGTTCATCACCGAGCCAGGCATGGCCCAAGCGGTGGGGGCCATTATCTTTGTGGTCGTCGTGGTCGGTGGAATGGGTTCGCTGGCGGGTGCACTGATCGCATCGATTTTGATTGGAGTCGCACAGACGTTTGCCGTAGGACTCGACTGGTCGTTCATCGGCGGCCTGCAAACCCTGGGTGTTACCGTGACGCCAGAGACTTTTGGATATCCGGTATGGAAGCTGAAAATCTCGCAAGTGGCTCCGATCCTGCCGTACTTGCTGCTGGTGGTGATGCTGGTGGTTAGGCCCAAAGGCATTATGGGAACTCGCGATGAGTAGCATATTGAAAGCATTGCATTTCAAGCCGCTCGATGGTGTGCGCATTGTCGTCTGGAGCGCGTTCGCATTGATCTTGCTGCTGATGCCGCTCGCGGCGCAGTCGAGCTTTGCATTGACGCTGTTATGCCTCACGGGCATTGCGGCGATAGCATGCATGAGCTACAACATGTTGCTCGGCCAGGCGGGTATGTTGTCATTCGGGCACGCGGTGTACACGGGGTTGGGCACCTTTGTGGCTATTCACGCAATGAACAAAATCGTGGGCGGCTGGTGGGTACCGATGTGGCTCATTCCGTTGGTGGGCGGTTTTGCCGGGCTCGCTTTTGGCGCACTGCTGGGCTACGTGACGACGCGCAAGGCGGGTACGCCGTTTTCGATGATCACACTGGGCGTTGGCGAGCTTGTGTTTGCTGCTGCCTTGATGTTTCCGGAATTCTTCGGTGGTGAAGCAGGCATCAATTCCAATCGCACCGGCGGTAGCGGATGGCTAAAAGACATGGGGCTCACCTTCGGTCCGCAAATTCAGGTGTATTACCTGATTGCGATTTACCTGTTTATCTGTACCGCCGCGATGTACGCTTTTACGCAGACGCCGTTGGGTCGCATCGCCAATGCGGTGCGTGACAATGCGGAGCGTGCTGAATTTGTTGGCTACGACACGCGATGGGTACGCTATCTGATTGTGATGGCATCGAGTTTCTTTGCCGGTATCGCGGGCGGCTTGACTGCCATTAACGTGGAGGCGGCGACTGCTGATTTGCTGCACGGCGTTCGCTCCGGTGGCTATTTGTTGTTCACGTTTCTGGGTGGCGTAGGCTTCTTTTTTGGGCCGATCATTGGCTCGATACTGCTGGTGTTTGCGTTGGTGGTGCTCTCGGAGTTCACCAAGGCATGGCAGCTGTATGTTGGCATCATTTTCTTGATCATGGTGGTGTTTGCGCCCGGTGGTTTCTCTGCGCTCATCATGCTCAATCTGCGCCGCGTGAAGTACGGCGAGTGGCGCAAAATGCGCTGGCCGTATGTAGGCATGTTTTTCTTCGGCCTGATCGCGTTATGGGGCTTTGCCGCGTTGGTGGAAATGGCCTACCAGATTCAGGTGGCTGCGGGTTCTGGCACCGCGTTAACGGTGGCGCGCATTCCGCTTGATGCGGCAAGCACCTCGTCGTGGTTGATTGCCGTTGCGGTATTGATCGCCGGGGGCGTCGCCTTTGAGGTGTCGCGGCGCAAGTTCCAGCGGGTGTGGAACGAGGGTGAAGAGCATATCGCCGAAGCGATCAAAAAAGCTGAAGCGGCCATCGTTTAGGAGGGAATGATGTACGCACTCGAACTACAAAACCTCACCAAAAACTTCGGTAAAACCGCGATCATTCGCGGTGTCAACCTTGCCGTAAAAAAAGGCGAGCGAGTGGCCGTGATTGGGCCGAACGGCGCGGGTAAAAGTACCCTGTTCAACCTGATCAGCGGGCGCTTTGAACCTAGTAGCGGCAACATCAAACTGCACGGGCAGGACATCACTGGCAAACGTCCGTATGAGATCAGTCGACGCGGTCTCGCACGCAGCTTTCAAATTACCAACATCTTCTCTCGGCTGTCGGTGTTTGAGAATCTGCGTTGCGCAGCGCTTTTCGCCAGCGGTCAGAAATATAGCTTCTGGAAGCCGCTGTCGAAGCTTGACGCGTTAAATGATCGTACCGAGGCCTTGATGGCGTCATTGGAACTGAAGCGGCGTCGTGATGTACCTGCATCGTTGCTGACCTATTCCGAGCAGCGCGCACTCGAAGTCGGTTTGACCATTGCCGGTGGTGGCGATGTAATTCTTCTCGACGAACCCACAGCCGGGATGAGTCATTCCGAAACGGATCGTTTTGTGCATTTAATCCGCAGCGTGACGGTGGGCAAAACATTGTTGACCGTTGAGCACGACATGGGCGTGGTGTTTGGTCTCGCGGATCGTATCGCTGTGCTGGTTTACGGCGAAGTGATCGCGTTCGATACGCCAGAAAAAGTGCGCGCTGATCCAAAAGTGAAAGAGGCGTATCTCGGTGCAGTGCTGGACGCTGATATGAACCACGCAGCAATGGCAGGAGCGGCGGCATGAGTACCGGCAAAGTTGCACTCGCAGTCAAAGAGCTGCATGCGTTTTACGGCAAGAGTCACATCTTGCAAGGCGTGAATCTGCATGTGAACGAAGGCGAAATCGTCGCGCTCCTGGGCCGCAATGGAGCAGGGCGCTCGACGGCGGTCAAAGCCATCATGGGTATGGTCGACAACAGCGGCGAAGTGCTCTGGCGCGGCAAAAACATTCTCGGCATGAAAGCCTACGAGATTGCGCATTTGGGGCTCGGCTACGTTCCCGAAAGCCGCGATATTTTTCCGAAACTCACTGTGCATCAAAACCTGATGCTGGGTGAAAAAGGCGGCAAAAAGCCAAACCGCTGGTCATTCGAGGACATGTACAAAATGTTCCCGCGCCTGCGCGAACGTCAGCACACCGAGGCGGGCGTGCTCTCTGGCGGCGAGCAACAAATGCTCACGCTCTGCCGAACATTGATGGGCGACCCGGACCTCATCATGATCGACGAGCCGACCGAGGGGCTTGCGCCTGCGATTGTGCAGCTCGTGGCGGAATATTTGATGGAGCTGAAACGACGCGG